>JBAPPP010000028.1:0-6172 GCA_049280175.1 Rhodanobacter sp. | reverse complement strand
GGATCGGCGCAATCCGATCCTGCTGTTCCTGCACGGTGGCCCGGCTTCTCCGGCCATGCCGGAAGCCTATACGTTCCAGACGCCCTGGGAGGATTACTTCACCGTGGTGCAGTGGGACCAGCGTGGCTCCGGTAAAACCTACGAGGCCAATACCGAGAAGGCGATGGAAGCTGGGATGACCGTCGATGGCATGACGGACGATGCTGCGCAGGTAGTGCAGTACCTGCGCCAGCACTACGGCAAGCAGAAGATCTTCCTGCTGGGACATTCCTGGGGCACCGTGCTCGGCGTGCATCTGGCGCAGCTGCATCCGGACTGGTTCTACGCTTATATCTCGGTCGGTCAGGTCGTGAACGGGCGCCATAACGAGGAGGTCGGTTATGCCTTCGCGCTGCGCCAAGCCATCGCCCAGGGCAACGCTCAGGCGGTACGTGAGCTGAAAGCGATGGCGCCTTATCCGGGCCCGAAGTTGACCCTCGACAACATCGGCATGCGCAGCAAATGGGAGATGTATTACGGCGGCCTCGCCTATGGTCGCCAGGATTATCAATTCGAAGACGATGCCGAGTCGCTGTCGCCCGATTACAGCAAGGCCGACCTCGCCGCGATCGGCAAAGGCAGTCTGTTTTCGCTGAATCATCTGCTGCAACCACTGCTCGCGGTCAACTTCGACCACACCACACATTTCGATTGCCCGGTGATCGTGTTCGTGGGGCAGCACGACTACACCACGGCGCATGAGCTGACGGAAAAGTGGTTCAGCGATATACAGGCGCCGTCCAAACGGTTGGTGATGTTTGCCGATTCGGCACACATGATCATGCAGGAGCAGCCCGGTCGATTCTTGATGCATCTGGTGACCGACGCGTTGCCCTTGGCACAGAAGGCAGGCGATGCGGCGCCGGCAGAAATTACACGCGATCGATAACGCAAAGGACCGAGCCGAACTCTCGACTCGGTCCTGGTCAGGGCGGCTCAGCCATCGTCTCCCGCGTTCACCGCGACCTGATGAAATCGACAAACGCGCGCAGCGGCGCGGGCAAATGACGGCGCCCGGGATAGTAGAGAAACGGGCCGGTGAAGGTCTGCCACCAGGGCTCCAGCACGGGCTCAAGCGCTCCGCGATCTAGATGAGGGCGCAGCCAGTCCTCGAACAAATAGATCACACCCAATCCGCCTACGGCGGCCTCAACGGCCAGATCCACCGCCGCTCCCAGGCGGACCATCAACGGACCTGTGGGGTCGACGCGCACGATCTCGCCATCGCGTTCAAACTCCCACGTGGGAATGGCGCCGCTGGCAAACTGGCCGCGCAGGCAGTCATGCATGAGCAGGTCGCGCGGGTGTTCCGGTCGACCTCGCGCATTGAGATAGTCCGGCGACGCGGCAGTCGCGAAGCGCTGAAAGCGCGGGCCGATCGGCACGGCGATCATGTCCTGCTCCAGCCGCTCGTCGTAGCGGATGCCGGCATCGCACCCTGCGGTCAGCATGTCGACGAAGCTGTCCTCGACGATCACTTCCAGCTTGATCTCGGGATAGGTTTTGAGGAACGGCGTGACGATCGAAGGCAGCACGATACGCGCAACGTTGGCAGGCACATTGAGTCGCAGCGTACCCGTCGGGCGGTCGCGGAAACTGTTGACGACATCGAGCGCGGCTTCCACTTCACCAAGCGCGGGAACGAGCCGTTCGGCCAGGCGGGCTCCCGCCTCTGTCGGCAAGACACTGCGGGTCGTGCGGTTGAGTAGCCGAACGCCAAGCCGCGTTTCCAGACGCCGCACAGACTCACTCAGCCGTGAGGCCGAGGTGTCGCTTGCGCGAGCCCCTTCGCGGAAGCCCCCTGCCTTCACCACCGCAAGGAACGCAAAGAGATCCTGCATATCTGTCTTCATTGTTCGATATTCCGCACAACCCGTGCTGATTTCACCGGATTATCGCGCAATCGGTCAACGCCTATAGTTGAACCGCGCCTACATCCGGGCCCACCTTTCTGGAGACAACATGACCAACCTTATGAAATCGGGGACTTTCTCGCTGGGTGACCGCAGGGTGACCCGGATCGGCTACGGCGCCATGCAGCTGGCGGGTCCCGGCGTGTTCGGGCCACCGAAGGATCGCGATACCGCGCTCGCGGTGCTTCGCGAAGCGCTGGCCTCTGGCGTGGATCACATCGACACCAGCGACTTCTACGGGCCCCACATCACCAACCAGCTCATCCGTGAAGCACTGCATCCCTATGCGCAGAATCTGGTGATCGTGACCAAGGTTGGCGCTACGCGCGGAGCCGATGCGTCATGGAATGCGGCACAGAGCCCCGCCGAGTTGACCTGTGCGGTGCACGACAATCTTCGCAACCTTGGCCTGGATGTACTGGACGTCGTGAACCTGCGCATCATGGGAGCAATTCATGAGCCCAGCGAAGGATCGATCGAGGAGCAGTTCACCGCGTTGGCCGAGCTGCAGCAGCAGGGGCTGATACGGCACCTGGGTGTGAGTAATGTCACCCCCACGCAGGTGGCACAAGCGCAGCGCATCGCGAAGGTGGTCTGTGTGCAAAACCACTACAACCTCGTGCATCGCGATGACGACGCGCTCGTCGATGAGCTCGGCCAGAACGGCATCGCCTATGTTCCGTTCTTTCCGCTCGGCGGCTTTACGCCGCTGCAGTCCGGGATCTTATCCGCTGTCGCCCAGAGACTCGATGCGACGCCGATGCAGGTTGCCCTCGCGTGGCTGCTCGCACGCGCACCCAATATTCTTCTCATCCCGGGTACATCGTCACCCAGGCATCTGAAGGAAAATCTGGCGGCAGGCGATCTGCTGCTTGCAAAAGACGTTCTCGCCGAACTGGATAAGATTGGACAGAAGCTCGGCTCATACGCCAATTCTTGAACCTCAGCGAGAACCGCAGGCGTCATGCCTGCGTTGTGTGGATGCCTGACCTTGCGGTTCTGCCAAGCCTCCTGCTGGCTGGAAATGTCTGCAAGCCATCGCAGACATTTCCACGGCATGAAGGCAGGATCTCTGAGGTACAGGGGCGGCGACGATTAGCTGCATGTGTACGCGTCAAACCGGCCGGCGGCCCTCCCGCGTGGCCTGCCCCAAAGCCCATGTTTACCGAGCTTGACCGTCAGTGCTGCACCGTCGGTCACAAGCGGCGCTATCGGCGACAAAAGCTTTTACGCAATCTATATGGCGAACCGATTCCGCCATATCGCAACTTTATGGAACGCAGCCGCACAATGGCTGCATGAGCACTTCTTCCAGACACTTGGCCCGCGAACGTCTCGTACGGCGGCTCTGCCTGATCGCGACAGGTTTGCTCTTCCTGTTATCGGTGTCCGAGCTTGTCCTTGGCGCTGGCGGCGATGTCGGCATCTGGCGTGGTTTGGCGTTGATCTCGTTGTATCTGGGCATCTGCCTGATGCAGAGGCGGCAGTATTTACCATCGTCGCGATGGGCCATCAGACCAAGACGTTATAGCCAATTCATCGACTGACATCTTGTGTATCGAGCTGTGGAGACTGGTGGTTGATGCGCTTCGTCATTCGCACTGCCTCGTGTCGCGTGACTCAAATAAAAACCCGAGATGTTCAGAAGGCTTGCAGCCGGAGGCCGCAAGCCAGGTGAGCGGGCACGCCCCCGTGCTACGGCTCCGGCTGCAAACCTTCTGGACAACTTACTTTGATGGTCGGCCTGGTGCTTAACCAACTCGGCCGTGGTTGTGAGTAGGCCAATAACCTATGGGTACCTCGCCCCAGCTCGTCGTCACTGCAAAGGCAGGAGGCGCTTTTCAACAGCGAAGCTGGTCATCCCGCAGTTTCAAATTCTTGGTGAGCGAGGGCACTGGTTTCCTGCCTTCGCAGGAATGACGAGCCCTGGTGGTTTCTCGAAACTCCTCCAGGGAGGCCCCGCTTATGGCTGCGAAGCCAGGCGATCAGATGCGGCGCGAATGACGACACTTCTGGCCTGGCAATCAGGCAAACCTGCGACGCTATTCAACCTCGTCGGAACCCTCATTGACACCCTCGAACAGGAACGTCGACAGGTAGCGTTCACCGGTGTCCGGCAGCATGGCCAGCAGGACCGCGCCCTTCGGTGCGTCCGCGGCTACCTTCAGCGCGGCCGCCAGCGTGGCGCCGGAGGAGATGCCCACGAAGATGCCCTCCTTCTGCGCCAGTTCGCGTGAGGTGTCGCGGGCCAGTACGTCGTCGATCAGGACGATCTCGTCGGCGATCTTGCGGTTGAGTACGGCCGGGACGAAGTCCGGGGTCCATCCCTGGATCTTGTGCGGCTGCCACTCCTTGCCGGACAACAGCGCCGCGCCGGCCGGTTCGGTGGCGATGATCTTCACCTCTGGCCGGGCCACCTTCAGCACCTCGCCCACACCGGTGAGCGTGCCGCCGGTGCCCCAGCCGGTGACGAAATAATCCAGCCGGCGGCCGGCGAAATCGCGCAGGATTTCCGGCGCGGTGGTGTTGCGGTGATAGGCCGGATTGGCAGGATTCTCGAACTGGCGTGCGAGGAACCAGCCGTGCTTTTCCGCTAGTTCCGCCGCCTTCTGCACCATGCCGCTGCCGCGTGCTGCCGCCGGCGTCAGCAACACCTTGCCGCCGTAGGCGCGGATCAATTTGCGCCGCTCGATCGAGAACGTCTCGCTCATCACTGCCACGAACGGGTAGCCGCGCGCTGCGCACACCGCCGCCAGCGCGACGCCGGTGTTGCCAGAGGTGGCTTCCACGACGGTCTGGCCGGGCTTGAGCGTGCCGCGCTGTTCCGCGTCGAGGATGATCGCCAGGGCGAGGCGATCTTTCACCGACCCGGCGGGATTGAACGCCTCCACCTTCACGTAAACCTCCACGTGTTTCGGGGCGAGCCGATGGAGTTTGACGATCGGTGTATTGCCGATGGTGTCGAGAATGCTGTCGTAGATCATGGGTTACTCCATGGGGCCTAGGTGGAACAGCGCGGAACATCATGCGTCCGCGCATGTAAAAAATTTGGATCAGGCGCGGTGGATTGCTCGCAGAAGATCATCGCGGGGCCGCGACTTCGCATGCCGCCCGGGATCATGCAGGGGCTTATCACGCGAGGGTTTGAGCTGCGCCGCGGCGCGGATGTCGTCAGCCGCCGAGCCCAGCGGGGGCTGGCCAAACCACGCCAGCGAGGTAGCCAGCGCGGCGACTTCGCCCAGGATCAGCAACGCCGGTGAGTGCACCGTGTGGACGGCCGCGCGCTCGGCCAGCTGCGCCAGCGTGCCGGTGACCACGCGCTGCCCGGCCCGTGAGCCGTTCTCGATCAACGCGAACGGCGTCGATGCGGCACGCCCGTGTTGGATCAGTTGCGTCTGCAGCGCGTCCAGTTCACCCACACCCATGTACACCGCGAGTGTCTGCCGCTCCTGCGCCAGAGCAACCCAGTCGAGCGTGTCCAGCGACGATTGGCAGTGGGCGGTGACGAAGCGCACCGACTGCGCGTGGTCGCGATGAGTCAACGGCACGCCAGCGTAAGCGGCGCAGGCCACCGCAGCGGTGATGCCGGGCACCACTTCATAGGGAATGTCGTGCGTGCGCAGGAATTCAAGCTCCTCGCCACCGCGACCGAACACGAACGGGTCGCCGCCCTTGAGCCGAACCACGCGCTTGCCAGCGCGCGCATGTTCCAGCAGCAACGCATGGATGCCGTCCTGCGTGGTGCGATGGTTGCCGGCCTGCTTGCCGACCTCGATGCGCTCGGCATCGCGCCGGGCCAGTTCCAACACCTCGAGACTGACCAGGCGGTCATGCAGGATGACATCCGCCTCGTTCAACGCCCGCAGCGCGCGCAGCGTGAGCAGGCCCGGATCGCCAGGCCCTGCACCGACCAGCACCACCGAGCCGGGTGATTTCACGGTTGCCGTCGCCAATGCGTCTTCCGCTGCCGCCAGCGCAGCCTTCGACTGACCCTGGCGCAGCAGAGTGGCCACCTGGCCGGCGAACAGGTCTTCGTAGAAGCGCCGCCGCGCAGCCATCTCCGGATGACGCAGGCGGATGCGCTTGCGCAGCCGTGCCGTCAACGTAGCCAGCGCGCCGAGCGAATGGTCGAGCAGCGTTTCCAGCCGCTCGCGCAGCAATCGCGCCAGCATCGGCGACTCACCGCCGCTGGAGATCGCGATGGTCAGCGGCGCCCGATC
>JBAPPP010000027.1:0-4625 GCA_049280175.1 Rhodanobacter sp. | reverse complement strand
GGGCTGGACTCCACGCTCGCTGCCGCACGCGCCGGCAAACGCCTGCTGCTGGCCAACAAGGAAGCCATCGTGATGGCAGGGCCGCTACTGCTTGAGGCGGTAGCTGCCGGCGGCGGCGCGTTGATCCCGGTCGATTCCGAACACAACGCGCTATTTCAATGCCTGCCTGCCCAGTGCCTGCCGGGCGGACGACCGGATCTACGTGCGGGCGGCGTTCGCAGGCTGATCCTCACCGCTTCGGGCGGCCCATTCCGCGGCCATACGCGGGCGCAACTGGCCAACATCACGCCGGACCAGGCCTGCAAGCACCCGAACTGGGTGATGGGTCGCAAGATCTCGGTCGATTCGGCCACTTTGATGAACAAGGGCCTCGAAGTGATCGAGGCGCATCACCTGTTTGCGGCGCCAGCCGACGCGATCGAGGTCCTGGTGCACCCGCAAAGCCTGGTGCATTCGCTGGTCGAATACGTGGACGGCTCGGTGCTGGCCCAACTGGGCAATCCGGACATGCGCACCGCGATCGGCCATGCACTGGCGTGGCCGGAGCGGGTGGAGACCGGCGTGGCTCCCCTGAACCTGGCCGCCTGTGCGCCGTTGGCGTTCGAAGCGCCGGATCTGGTGACCTTCCGCTGCCTGGCACTGGCGTTTCAGGCGCTGCGCGCCGGCGGCGATGCTCCGGCGGTGCTGAACGCCGCCAACGAGATCGCGGTGGACGCGTTCCTGGCTGGCGCACTGCCGTTCCTGTCCATCGCGGATGTCGTCGAGGCCGTCCTTGCGGAACTGCCGACGCAAGCCGTGGTCGATATCCCGACGCTTTGTGAACGCGACCGGGTTGCCCGTGAGGCGGCCCGTCGCGTTCTGCGCAATGCTTGCTGATATTCTTGCACTGATGACTCCCCTCAACGGCACTTGATGACTTCCTTTTTCGGCTCGGTATTCTGGTTGTTGGTCACGCTTGGCGTGCTGGTGACCTTTCACGAATTTGGCCATTACTGGGTCGCGCGCCGCTGTGGCGTCAAGGTGCTGCGTTTCTCCGTCGGTTTCGGCAACGCGATCTGGAAGCGCGTTGGCCGCGACGGCACTGAATACCAGATTGCCGCGATCCCGCTGGGCGGCTATGTAAAGATGCTCGACGCGCGCGAGGGCGAAGTCGACCCCGCACTGCGCGATCAGGAATTCACCGGAAAGTCGGTGTGGAAACGGATCGCCATCGTGGCCGCCGGCCCGGGCTTCAACCTTATCTTTACGCTGGCCGCGTTCTGGCTGATGTTCATGCTGGGCCGGCCGGATGTCGCTCCGTTGGTGACCGCCAAGCCACATAGCATCGCCGCCGAAGCGGGCATCCAGCCGGGCGACCGCATCCTGAGTGTCGATGGCCAGGCGGTGGCGACCTGGAGCGACTCGATGGACGCCGTCGCGAATGCGCTGCTCGCGCGCATGCCGATGCCGCTCACCGTGCGTGGTAGCGACGGCCGCTCGCGCCAGCTGGTTCTGCCATTGAACAAACTGCCCCCCGGACAGGCGGTTGACCAATACCTGGATCAGCTGGGCCTGCAGTCGATGCCGCCACTAGCGCTGGCTGCCACCGTGATGGCAGACCAACCCGCCGCACTGGCCGGCATGCAGGGCGGTGATCGCCTGATCAGTGTCAACGGGCAGCCGGTAAGTGACTTCATGGCGTTCGGTGACCTGGTGCAGGCCCAGGCGGCCAAATCGCCAAAGCTGGTAATCGCCATCGAACGCGCCGGCCGATCCATCACGCTGAACGTCACCGCCAAATGGGCGTCCCTGGAAGGTCAGCCGCTGAAATGGGTGATCGGCGTCGGCCCCCCGATGGCCGAACAGGTCACCGTTCACTACGGCCCGATCAAGGCATTCGGCGCATCGCTGCAGACCACCTGGCACAACGCCGCGCAGACCTTCAGCATGCTCGGCAACATGCTGAGCGGCCAGGCCTCGACCCGGAACCTGTCCGGAGTCATCGGCATCGCTCAGGTGGCCAATGCATCGGCCAGCATGGGACTCGCCTGGTTCCTGCAATTTCTGGCGCTCGTTTCGCTGAGCCTGGCCATCCTCAACCTGCTGCCGATTCCTGTCCTGGATGGCGGGCACCTACTGTATTATCTTGTCGAGTTGATCAAAGGCAGTCCGGTCAGCGAACAGGCGATGGTTGTCGGCCAGTACATCGGGCTGGCATTGCTGTTCACCCTGATGGGGCTGGCGTTCTACAACGATATCCACCGCATGTTGCTGTCTTGATGCCTATGACCAGCGACCGCGGCCTATCGGCGACCCACTTGCTTGCGCCTTCCGCTGTACAACGCGGTGGCGTTTTACATGATGCACTCCTGCGGAGTGCGGACTCTCTTTCGAGGCAGGGCCAGTCCCTGTTTCATGCGTTGATCGGGGCGGCCGCGCTGGCCGTCCCATCGAAATAACCCAACGGAACCGACGATGAAGCGTATCGCCGCGCTGATCCTGCTTGCCTCCCTCTCCGCCAATGCGCTTGCGTTCGACCCCTTCGTGGTCTCGGACATCCGCATCGACGGACTCAGCCGCATTTCCGCCGGCACGGTATACAACTACCTGCCGGTGAACAAAGGCGACCGGCTGACCAACGACGAGGCCCAACGGGCCATTCGTGCGTTGTACCAGACCAAGTTCTTCAGCGATGTGGAAATCGATCGCGACGGCAGCATCCTGGTGATCAAGGTGGTCGAGCGCCCGTCGGTCGCCAAGCTGACCCTGCGCGGCAACAAGGACATCAAGACCGATGACCTGAAGAAAGGCCTGAAGCAGATCGGCCTTGCCGAAGGTGAGACCTTCGACCGCCTGGCACTGGACAACGTGCAGCAGGAACTGATTCGGCAGTATCACAACCGCGGCAAGTACAACGTATCGATCATCCCGCACGTGACCGAGCTGGAACGCAATCGCGTAGCCATCGACATCGAGGTGCGCGAGGGCAAGGCTGCCACGATCAAGGAAATCAATATCCTCGGCAATCATGCATTCGCCGACAAGGATATCCGCACGGGTTTCGAGTCGAGCACTCCCAACCTGATGTCCTGGTATTCGAAAGACGACCAGTACTCGCGCGAAAAGCTCTCCGGTGACCTGGACAAGGTTCAGGCCTATTACATGAACCGCGGCTACGCCGACTTCGGCATCGATTCCACCCAGGTGGCGATCGCGCCGGACCGGCGTTCGATGTACATCGACACCAGTGTGAAGGAAGGCGACGTCTATACGATGTCCGACGTCAAGCTACTCGGCACGCTGATCCTGCCGGAGTCCGACTTGCGCCGCTGGGTGTTCATCAAGCCGGGCGATACCTTCAATCGCGCCGCGATCGAGGCCAGCTCGAAGGGAATCAAGGCCGTGCTGGCCAACATCGGTTATGCGTTCGCCAACGTCACGCCGATTCCCAAGCTGGACAAGGAAAAGCATACGGTCGACCTGACCCTCTACATCGAGCCGGGCCAGCGCGTGTATGTGCGCAGGGTGATCTTCTCGGGCAATACCCGCACCGAAGACAATGTGCTGCGACGCGAGATGCGTCAGCTTGAAGGTTCCTTCTACTCGCAGGCGGCAATCGACCGCTCCAAGATCCGCCTGCAGCGGCTGGGTTACTTCAAGAAAATCGATATCGACAAGAAGCTGGTGCCCGGCACGCAGGATCAGGTGGACGTCACCGTCAAGGTCGAGGAGCAATCCGCCGGCAGCCTGCAGTTCGGTATCGGCTATTCGCAGTACTCCGGCCTGATCCTGTCCGCCTCGGTGACGCAGAACAATCTGTTCGGCAGCGGTGACAGCGTGTCCCTCAGCGGCCAGCGCAGCACCTACAGCACCCTTTACAGCATCAATTACTACAACCCGTATCTGACCGATAGCGGCATCGGCATCGGCTACAACGCCAGCTTGTCGAAGACGAACTACGGCGACATCAGCGAGTTCGCCGATTACTCCACCAGCGCCAAGAGTTTCTCCAGTTACCTGGGCATCCCCATCACCGAGACCGATGGTCTGCGCCTGGGGTTGGGAGTGAGCAGCAACAAAGTCAACACGATTCCGGGTTTCACCCCGCAGGTGCTGATCGATTATCAGAATGAACTTGGCCACGACACCGTCCATACATGGACCGGCACCGTAGGCTGGACCCACGATACCCGCAACGGTTACTGGGCGCCGACACGTGGTGGCAAGCTCTCCGTGTCGGCCGATGTAGCGCTGCCCGGTTCCACAGTGCAGTACTGGAAAGTGACGGCGGAAGCGAACCACTACTGGCCGATCGGCAAGGGCTTTGTGCTGTTCCTGGATGGTCAGGTAGGCGATGGCCAGACCTACGGCAAGAACGGTATCGACGATGCGTCTTACAAGGCGCTGCAGGAACAAGTCACCGACCACACCCTGGTGGACATGCGCGAGCAGTTCCCGTTCTTCCAGAACTTCTTCTCCGGTGGTGTGCAGGACGTGCGCGGTTTCCAGGACAACACGCTGGGACCGCGTATCTGTATCGCTCCCAACGCCCAGCCGACGAGTGGCGGCCTGTGTCCCGACGGCAGTCATGCAGAACCGATCGGCGGCGCGTTCAAGGTGCTCGGCAAGGCCGAACTGTATCTGCC
>JBAPPP010000026.1:0-1973 GCA_049280175.1 Rhodanobacter sp. | reverse complement strand
ATCCACTGGCGCACCGTATGACGGCACTTATCCATATGTGTGGAACGACGTGTTGTACGACGCGAACTTCGGTATCACCTCGCGCATCTATCTCGATCAGATCACGCCGAATGGCTGGCTGCTCAATTCGCTGGAAGTGCCGAACAGTCTGCTGCCCGCCGCCATGGCCGGTGAGCTGGTCACTAGCTTCAGCTCGAAATCGGAAATGGGCCTGCATCTGTCGACGGATCACAAATACCTGACCTTCATGGGCTATGTCGCGCCGGTCAACAGCGTCGACGTGTCGAATTCGAACACGCCCGGTGCCGTCGATCCGACCAGTCCAGTGGGGCTGAGTTTCTACCGTGCCATCGCCACCGTTGACGGCGACGGTCGCTTCAGCTTCACCGAAACGAACGCATACAGCGGCAATAACGGCCGTGCGGCGATCCTGAATGATCGCAAAGGTGCTAATTACTTCTATACCAGCGGCAACGCTGGCAACGGCAGCAATCCGCAACCGGACGGCATCATTCTCGGTGCGGGCGCGCAATTCGTCACACCGACAACATTGCCAGAACGCTCGCAGACCCCTGGTGCCAATACGCCGGTAGCGAGTTTTTCGGTCTCCGTGCTGGGTCAGAAGGCCGACAAGATCGGCAAGGACGACAATTTCCGCGGCATGACGGTGTTCAACAACGTGCTGTATTTCACTAAAGGTAGCGGCAGCAACGGCGTCAACACAGTGTATTTCGTCGATACAACGGGTTCGGCATGTCCGTCCGGTGTTGGCGTGCCGGTGGCTGGTGCTGCGCTTCCTAGTGCACCGCTTTCCTACAACGCGGCGACCCTGCAGACCACTGGCCTGCCCACCAACATGTGCGTGCTCGCCGGTTTTCCGTCAACGCCGAACAAGTCGGCGAATCCGCTGGCCTTTCCGTTCGCGTTGTGGTTCGCCGATGCGAACACGCTGTATGTTGCCGATGAAGGCGACGGTTACACCGGTGGCACCGATCTGTATACGCATGCGGCGGCGCAGACGACGGCCGGTCTGCAGAAATGGGTGTTCAACGCCACGACGAAGAGCTGGACGCTGGCATATACGTTGAAGGCGGGTCTGGGGCTGGGCCAGGCCTATACGGTGCGCGACTATCCAACCGGTACCAATCCGGGTACCAACCTGCCGTGGTCGCCGGCAACCGATGGTCTGCGCAACCTCACTGGTCGGGTGGATGGGGATGGCCGCGTCACGATCTGGGCAATCACCTCGACCATCAGCGGCAACGGCGACGTCGGTGCCGATCCGAACCGGCTGGTGGCGATCCGCGATGAGTTGAAGAACACCAGCGCATCGAGTGCGTCACGAGAGAATTTCACGACGTTGCGTGCGGCGGGTTTTGCAGAAGTGCTGCGTGGCGTGTCGTTTGCACCAGACACGGATGCGGGTCACAGCGGCTTGCATTGAATCAAGCGTGGGCAGAGGGCGCCGTGCAACTGCGCGGCGGTTGCATTGCCCCACCAGTGACGTTAAACGGGCCCTTGCCAGGAATGGCAAGGGCCTTTTTGTTGATGGGTTTCGGCAAGAACGAATGCCATTGCGGTTAAGCTCGGTTTCCGGGGGCGTCAAGAGCTGCCTGATTCAACAATCAGCAGCATGGGGAAGGGGTGTTTCGCGTTCGTCGTGGTCGTATCGGCTTAAAGGTTTCGCGCGTCAGGCAGTGACGGCGCTCAATCAACCTGGTGAGGATGCATTGATGAATCGAAGAGACTTGCTCAAGGCCGCGATCGCGATCCCGTTTTTGCCAGGCATCTTTCAAGGCGGGTTTGCGACAGCATGGGCCAGTACCGGCGCGGCTGGCGCTCTTCGCTCACGCGTGCGGCCGGGCGATCCGGGATGGCCGTCCGCAGCTGCATGGGACGGATTGAGCCGCGGCGTTGGCGGCCGTCTGCTTAAGCTGGAGTCACCGTTCGCGAACTGTGCAGCGGCCTCGGCA
>JBAPPP010000025.1:0-9315 GCA_049280175.1 Rhodanobacter sp. | reverse complement strand
GCACTGAGCTGTGAGTCGCCCAGGCCGGTCCACCAGTCCGCCTGCGGCCATGCCGCAGGTGAAACCTGCAGCTTCGCCAGGCTGCGCTCGGTCTTGAGCGAGGAGGGGTCGATCGGCGTGCCATCGGGATGCAGCCCGCCGCTGCTGGCACAACCGGCCAGCGCGAGAGTCAGTGCGGTAGCTGCCGCAAGAAGATGCAGGCGCATGGGGAAATCCAGAGAGTGAGAGGTCAGTTCTTGTCGCGGAGCGTGAGCAAAACGCGCTCCAGGTAGTCGTGCAGTTGTGCACTTTCGGTCTTGTCCAGTGAACGCTGCGCAGCGGCCATGACGCGATCGCTGCAGACGAGGGCGGTGTCCTGCCACAGCGTACGGCCGGCGTCGGTCAGTTCGATGCGCAACGCGCGACGATCCTGCGCATGCGGGCTGCGGCGCAGGTAACCCTTGCGCTCCAGCTGGTCGAGCTGACGGGTCATCGCACCGCCATCCAGTTCCACCGAGCGGGCCAGTTCAGTGGCCGACACGGGCCCCAGCTGCTGCGCCTTCTTGAGGATCAGGTACTGGGTAAAACTGAGGTCCACATTCTGACGAGCGAATTCCGTTTCGAGCGCACGCACCAGTTCGGAGCGCACCATCGCCAGCAGCATGCTCAGAGTGGCCCTGGGGGTCTCGGCTGTGGCAGCAGGGGTGTCGAGCGGGGAAGGCTTCTGTTTCATCCGGCGCATTCTATTGCCGGAAATATATTTGTCAAGGCAAATATATGTTCGTTTATCTTTGTTTAAGCAAGATGGCCGGCATCTCGGTATCGGTGCCGCTTTGCCTTGGGGGTGCCCGAAACAGGGTTGATGGCGGTCACTGGTAGGCGTCGTCCTATGACGGATGACCACAGAGGGCGCCTGACCCGCTCCGCGCGTCATTCCTGCGAAGGCAGAAGCGCTTTTCAACAGCGAAGCTGGTCAACCCAGCGGCTTTGAGTTCACAACGAGGGGGCGTGCTGGGTCCCTGCCTTCGCAGGGATGACGAGCAAGGGATCACGAGCAAAGGGATCACTAGCAAAGAGACCACGAGCAAAGAGACCACGAGCTGGGCGACGAATTATTCGAGATGCCCCGCGGTGCGAACTCCAGACTCAAGGGCTCCCGGGCTGCCATCAGCAACATCGGCCACCTGTGCCCTTGTAGCGTGCGACCTGCCGCTCCCTGAAGAACTCCGGATACGTCGGCACCTTGCGTTCGGGGTGGTGCTCGCGCAAATGCTTCACATAGACGTCGTAGTCGGGCACGCCGCAGCACAGGCGGGCGGTTTGCACCGCCCATTTCCGAAAGGCACGCCAGCTCGTCTTCATCATCATGGCTCAGCTTGCCACGCTCGCCAGCGCTACATAGGGTTCTTCGTGGGCCGTCGGATGGTTGATCCGCCAAGCCTGAATCAGGGTGCGCAGGGAGAAGGCGAACATCGTCACGATCAGCAATACGAAGACGGCAGTGAGCGCCATGTCCACGTAGTTGTTGGTAATGATGCGCTGCATTTCTTCAGCAGTCTTGGCCGGGGCTAGCAACTGGCCACTCTGCAGCGAGGCTGCATATTTTTGCGCGGCAGCGGTGAAACTGATCGGGCCGACGAGCTTTTCGCAACCGGCGGTAACCGTGCACACGATGAGCCAGAGGGCGGGAATGCCGGGTACCCACACGTAACGCTCGCGCTTCAGTTTCACGATCACCACGGTCGCCAGCATCAGCGCGATCGCGGCAAGCATCTGGTTGGCGATACCGAACAGCGGCCATAGCGTATTGATGCCACCCAGGGGATCGACCGCACCCTGATACAGAAAGTATCCCCACAGGCCCACGCAGATCGCGGTGGCGAGCAGGTTGCCGGTCCACGATTCGGTTTCCTGCAGCGGCTTGTGAATCAGCCCGGCGATCTCCTGAATCATGAAGCGACCCACCCGCGTGCCGGCGTCGACCGTGGTGAGGATGAACAACGCCTCGAACAGGATCGCGTAGTGGTACCAGAACGCCATCATCTGCGTGCCGGGGATCAAGTTGTGCAACAACTGGGCCATGCCCACCGCCAGCGTCGGCGCACCGCCGGCACGACTGAGGATGCTGTGTTCACCGATGTTGTTCGCGGTCTGCAGCAGTTCGGCTGGCGTTACCACGAAGCCCCACTGGCTGATGGTGGTGGCCGCCTGTTCCACGGTTGTGCCGATCAGCGCGCTGGGCGCGTTCATCGCGAAGTACACGCCCGGATGCAGCGAGGTGGCCGCAATCAACGCCATGATCGCCACGAAGGCTTCCATCAGCATGCCGCCGTAGCCGACCAACCGCGCTTGCCCTTCATTGGCGAGCAGCTTGGGCGTGGTTCCCGAGGCGATGATCGAATGCCAGCCCGATACCGCACCGCACGCGATGGTGATGAACAGGAACGGGAACAGATTGCCCTGGAACACCGGCCCGGTGCCGTCGATGAATTTCGTCACGGCCGGCATCTGCAAGGTCGGCGCGGCGAGGAAGATCGCCAGCGCGAGCAGGGCGATGGTGCCGATCTTGAGGAAGGTGGAAAGGTAATCGCGCGGCGCCAGCAACAGCCATACCGGCAGCACCGATGCGCAAAAGCCATAGGCGATCAGCAGCCATGCCAGCGCCTTCGCGTCGAAGTCGAAGATCGGAGCCATGACCGGCGAGGCGGCCACGTGGGCGCCGTAACCGATCGAGGCAAGCAGCAACACCAGGCCGATCAGGGACACCTCAAGAATGCGCCCCGGCCGAAACCAGCGCAGGTACACGCCCATCATCAGCGCAATCGGAATCGTGCAGGCCACCGTGAAGGTGCCCCACGGACTGTGCGTGAGTGCCTTCACCACCACCAGCGCCAGCACCGCCAGCACGATCATCATCAGTACCAGCACGCCGAACATGGCGATCACGCCAGGTACCGGGCCAAGTTCCTCGCGCAGCATGTGACCGAGCGAACGCCCGTCGCGGCGCAATGACAGGGCGAGGATCATGAAGTCCTGTACCGCGCCGGCGAAGACCACGCCAAACAGGATCCACAAGGTTCCGGGCAGGTATCCCATCTGCGCAGCCAATACCGGACCCACCAGCGGACCGGCGCCCGCGATGGCGGCGAAGTGGTGGCCGAAAACGACCCAACGATCAGTCGGCACGTAGTCAAGGCCGTCATTGCGCAACACCGATGGTGGTGCGCGACTGGGATCCATCTGCAGCACGCTGTGCTCGATGAATTTGCCGTAGAAGCGATAGCCGATGGCGAATATCGCAATCGATGCGGCCACCACCCAGATCGCATTGATCGGTTCGCCGCGGCGCAGCGCCACCACGCCCAGACACCACGCGCCAACAATCGCGATCGCTGCCCACAGGATTTTGGCCACCGGACTGGGCTTGACGGCTACGCTGTGCATGGCGGGACTCCGGGCAGGTTCTCGCAAGAGTCGCGCCAGCGCGCGCCTGGGTCAATGTGGCAAGGCTTAGCCATTGGTCGAATATTCGTAGGCTCATGCCGGCACCGAGCGTATTCATTGCGCGCGGCATGACCTGAGCGCGCCAATCGCCTCTCCCAATTCGCTAGGCATGGCCGGCAACTTTCTCGCCATCGTTCGGGGGCTCTGCTACTTTCCGATACGTCAGCGTCTGCGGACGCGTCGTCGCAAGCTGCCGGCGGCGATCTCGCACTTCAGGCAGCGCCCAAAGGGGCAGGGATCAGATCGGGTTGTCACCGGTTGATCCGGGAGAAGCGCGATTGATTGCGAGCTGGCTGATGCTTGTGTCGCTGCTCTACGTGGGGCTGCTGTTCCTGGTGGCCTGGCTTGGCGATCGGCACACTCTGTACCCGGGCCAGCCGCGGCTGCGGCCTCTCGTGTATGCACTGGCGCTGGCGTCGTACTGCACGTCGTGGACGTTCTATGGCGCGGTCGGCACGGCCGCGCGCTCCGGCCTGATGTATCTGTCGATTTACCTGGGGCCGGCGTTGCTTTTCATCGTCGGCTTCCCGTTGCTGCAGCGCCTGGTGCGTGTGGCGATGCAGCGCAACATCACCTCGATCGCCGACCTGATCAGCTCGCGCTTTGGCAAATCACACGGTCTGGCTGCGCTGGTAGCCGTGATCGCGGTCATTGCCGTCGTGCCCTACCTCGCCCTGCAGCTGAAGGCCATCGCGATGTCCTACGGCGTGCTCAGCGGCTTCGAGGTGGGTATCCCAACTTCGGCGGGCAGCGACAGCGCCTTGTGGTGCGCCTTGCTGCTTGCCTTGTTCGCGATCTTGTTTGGCACGCGCAGCATCGATGCCAGTGAGCATCATCACGGCCTGATGCTGGCGATCGCACTGGAATCGTTCATCAAGCTGGCTGCGTTTGTGGCGCTGGCGATGTACGCGTGGTGGCGCGGTCCGGGGCTGCTGGCCGGACTGAAATTACCGGTGATCCACGCGGCGGACCTGGTGACGTCGAGCTTCCTCGCGCAGACCCTGGTGGCGTTCTGCGCGATGTTCTGCCTGCCGCGGCAGTTCCTGCTCGGTGTCGTGGAGTGTGCGGATCCGAAGGACCTGCTGCGCGCGCGCTGGATGTTTCCGCTGTACATGCTGATCGTGAGTGCCGCCGTACTTCCCATCCTCGCTGCCGGCATGCTGCTGCCATCGGTACGCGACGGCGCGTCGGACGCGTGGTTGCTCAACCTGACCATGGCGCATGGTGCAAACGCGTTCTCACTGCTCGCCTACATCGGTGGATTTTCCGCGGCCACCGGCATGGTGATCGTGGAAACGGTGGCGCTGTCGATCATGATCAGCAACGACCTGGTGATGCCCGCGTTGTTGCGCATTCGTTGGTTGCACCTGGAGCAGCGCCGCGATCTTCCGCAATGGGTGCTGCGCGTGCGCCGTTGCGCGATCGTCGTGCTGGCACTGGTCGCGTACGCCTACTACCGCGTGGCCGCCGATGTAGAGAACCTCGCCGCGACCGGTCTGCTGTCGCTGTCCGCCGTCGCGCAGTTTGCGCCGGCGATCGTGGCTGCGCTGTACTGGCGTGACGCGAGTCGGCGGGGTGTGGCGATCGGCCTCAGCGCCGGCTTTGCCGTATGGATCTATACGTTGCTGCTACCGGCGATGGAACACACCGCGCCATGGCTGCGCAACGGCCCGATGGCGCTGGCGTGGTTGCGGCCACAGGCGCTGTTCAACCTGTATGGATGGGACCCGTTGCTGCACGGCGTGTTCTGGTCGCTGCTGCTCAACATCGGCTGCCTGGTGTTCGTGTCGCTGCGCTGGCCGCCAAGCCTGGAACAACGGCTATACGGCACCACGTTCGTCGATCCGCATGCGATCAACCTTTCGCGGGTGGGCGAGTGGCGCGGACGCATCGCCGTGTCGGACCTGCACATGATTGCCACGCGTATCGTCGGTGAACGGAACACCCAGCGTGCGTTCGACGAATTCGCCCAGCGACGTGGCAAACCGTTGCAGCCAGGCGATGCCGCCGAGCGTGCGCTGATCCAGCATACCGAGCGAGTGCTCGCCGGCGCCGTAGGTGCGGCCAGCGCACGCCGCATCCTGATGGGCGTGTTGTCCGGGTCGGGACTGGACATCGGAGAGGCGATGGCGCTGATGGACGAGGCCTCGCATGAGTTGCGCTTCAACCGCGAGCTGCTTTCCACCACGCTGGAAAACGTGTCGCAGGGGATCAGCGTGGTCGACGGGCAGATGCGTCTGGTCGCATGGAACAGCCGCTATCTCGAAATGTTCGATTACCCGGATGGCATGGTGTACGTAAGTGTGCCGGTAGCTGACCTGATCCGCTGGAACGCCGAGCACAGCGAGAGCGGGGCGCAGGAAGTGGAGATTTACGTGGCCAAGCGCATCGGCTACATGCGTGCGGGCTCGCCGCACCTTTTCCAGCGCGTCCGTCCGGATGGCAGCACGATCGAGATGCGCGGGCGCGCGCTGCCTGGTGGCGGCTACGTCACCACCTATTCCGACGTGACCGCGTACAAGCACGCCGAGCAGTCGCTGATCGACGCGAATGAAACACTCGAGCAGCGCGTCGAACGGCGCACCGCCGAACTGAGTGAGGCACTTGCCGCCACCGCGCATGCACAGCGCGTAGCCGAAGCGGCAAATGTGTCCAAGACGCGTTTCCTCGCAGCCGCCAGCCACGACCTGTTGCAGCCGTTGAACGCGGCGCGATTGTTCACCTCGGCGTTGCGCCAGCATCCCGGGCTGGACGCGGAAGCCAGCGAGTTGGCCGAGCGCATCGAAGTGTCGTTCAACGCCGCCGGGGATTTGCTGGATGCGTTGATCGATACCTCCCGACTCGACTCCGGCAGCTACCATCCGGACATCAGTCAATTCGCGCTGACCGACCTGTTCGATTCGCTCAAGGCGCAGTTCGCGGCAGTCGCCGATCCACGCGGATTGCGCCTGCGCGTGGTTCCGACCAGGCTCGCCGTGCGCAGCGATCCGCAGCTGCTGCGGCGCATCCTGCAGAACTTCCTCTCCAACGCATTGCGCTACACCCGCGAAGGCGGCGTGCTGCTGGGCGCGCGGCGCGTGGGCAATGACGTACGCATCGAAGTATGGGATTCCGGGCCCGGCATTGCCGGCGAACAGCAAACGCGCATTTTCGGTGAGTTCCAGCGGCTGGATCGACCATCGCCGTGGGGCGAGAAAGGTCTTGGACTGGGTCTGTCGATTTGTGAGCGCATCGCGGCCATCCTGGGCCACCAGCTCAGTCTTCGTTCGCGCGAACAGCATGGGAGCTGCTTCGCGGTCACGGCGCCCCGTGGTGCTGCCGAAGCGCGTCGTACGCGGGTCGCGCAAAGTGTCGGCTGGCCCGATCAGCTCTCACTCACCGTGCTGTGTCTGGATGACGATGCGGCCATCCTGGATGCCATGTGCGCGCTATTGCAGCGCTGGGGCGTGGAGTGTCGTACTGCACGCGACATGACTGAAGCACAGGCGCAGCTTCGGCGGGGCCCGGTGGATCTTATCCTGGCCGACTACCATCTCGCTGATGGCGTTGATGGGCTGCGTGCGCTACAGCAACTCTGCAGCGCCGGCGATCCGTCACCACTGGGTGCGATGATCACTGCCGACGGCAGCAGCGATTTGAAGCGCCGGGCCCGTGCGCTGGGCTATCCACTACTGCACAAGCCGGTGCGGCCAGCAGCGTTGCGCGCGCTACTCACAACGCTGCTGCGCAAGCAGCGCGACACACAGCTCATTAGCTAACTCGCAATCTTGATGAGCCCGCGGCGGCGGTTCGCTTTAGCTTTGCTCCCTCCCCTGCTCGCAGGGGAGGGCTGGGGTGGGGTGCTCTTGATCTCATCGCCAGCCCGGACAGCCTTCCAACTTCCACGTGCACACAGCGGGCACGCCTCCTACCCGTCATCCGGCAGCGTTTGCAGCAGGCCCGGCTCAAGCGCGAGATGACTGGTGGCGAGCGCAACCTGTGTGCGGTTGTTGACACCGAGCTTGCGCATGATCGCCGTCATGTGCGCTTTCACCGTAGCCTCGGAAACGTCCAACTCAAACGCGATCTGCTTGTTGAGCAAACCCTCGGCAATCATCGTAAGTACGCGAAACTGCTGCGGCGTGAGCGCAGCGATGCGCGCGGCCATTTCGGCCTCATCGGGCTTGAGTTCGGTGTTGCCGCCCAGCAGATGCTGTGGCAGCCACACGTCGCCGTCGAGCACGGCGTGAATCGCACGCACGATGTCTTCAACGGAGCTGGACTTGGGAACGTAGGCGGCCGCTCCGTGCGCAAGCGAGCGATGCGCCACCTGTGGTTCCTCATGGCCGGAGATGACGATGGTCGGCAACCCCGGGTACTGACTTCTGATGTGCGCCAGTGCGGAATAGCCGTGCGCTCCCGGCATGTGCAGATCGAGCAGCAGCAGGTCAGCGTCGGGATACTGCCTGATCAGGTTCAGCAGGGTGTGCACGTCGTCCGCGCTGTGCACCTGTGCCTGCGGCACGGCGCTGATCACCGCATGCAGCAAGGCATCGCGAAACAGTGGATGGTCATCGGCGATCAGGACATCGAACATCGAAGCATCCTCGGCAGGGCCCAGTTCGACTTGACCTGCACGCGTTCTGTTGCCAGCCAGTGCCTGGACGATACACGGCTACTTGACCAACCGCTCGTCGACCAGGCTCTTGACCACGCCCGGGTCAGCGAGCGTCGAGATATCGCCCAGTTCATCGGGCAGGTTTTCACCGATCTTGCGCAGGATACGACGCATGATCTTGCCCGAGCGTGTCTTGGGCAGGCTCGGTGCCCACTGCAGGTAATCGGGCGTGGCGATCGGCCCGATTTCCTTGCGCACCCATGCCACCAGTTCCTTGCGCAACTCGTCGCTGCCCTGCTCACCCGCGATCAGGGTGACGTAGGCGTAGATCCCCTGGCCCTTGATGTCGTGCGGGCAACCGACCACGGCCGCCTCGGCAACTTTCGGGTGGGCGACCAGGGCGCTTTCCACTTCGGCCGTACCGATACGATGGCCGGCGACGTTGATCACATCGTCGACGCGACCGGTAATCCAGTAATAGCCATCCTCGTCGCGACGCACGCCGTCGCCGGTGAAATAGCTGCCGGGATACGCGCTGAAATAGGTATCGAAGAAACGCTGATGATCGCCGTATACGGTGCGCATCTGGCCCGGCCACGAATCGGTGATGATCAGGTTGCCCGCGCACTCGCCGTCGAGCTGGTTTCCGTCCGCATCCACAACCGCCGGCTTGATGCCGAAGAACGGCAGCGTCGCCGAGCCGGGCTTGGCGTCGATGGCGCCCGGCAGCGGGGTGATCAGGATGCCACCGGTCTCGGTCTGCCACCAGGTGTCGACGATCGGGCAGCGATCGTCGCCGATCACGCGGCGATACCACTCCCACGCCTCCGGATTGATCGGCTCGCCGACCGAGCCGAGCAAACGCAGCGAAGCGCGTGATGTTTTCTTCACCGGTCCTTCGCCCTCGCGCATCAAGGCGCGGATCGCCGTGGGTGCGGTGTAGAACAATGTCACCCGGTGCTTGTCCACCACCTGCCAGAAACGGCTGAAATCGGGATAGTTCGGTACGCCGTCGAACATCACCGTGGTCGCGCCATTGGCCAGCGGGCCGTACACCACGTAGCTGTGTCCGGTGACCCAGCCGACATCGGCGGTACACCAGTAAACGTCGTCCTCGCGCAGGTCGAACACCAGCTCGTGCGTATAGCTGGCATACACCAGGTAGCCGCCCGAGGTATGCAAGACGCCTTTCGGTTTGCCGGTGGAGCCGGAGGTATAAAGGATGAACAGTGGAT
>JBAPPP010000024.1:0-6706 GCA_049280175.1 Rhodanobacter sp. | reverse complement strand
GTTCTGAAAGTCGGTTGATTAGCCCGTCGACCGGTTGGTTACGACCTATCGTGATGAACATTCAGACACAGCATTCTCGAACTGCCCCGACAGTATCTCCCGGAGCGTTTGTCCGTTCCGGACTTATCGCCGCGCTTGCCTCGGAGGGGCATGCGGCAACGTGAAAGGAGACCCAGACTATGCCCAAGACTTCAGATACTGCCCTTCTTATCCTGGACTTTCAGGTTGGTATTGGTGACCAGCCCTATGCGGAGAGTGCTGCGCAACGCGCCGCTGCCGCACTTCAGGCCGGACGTGCAGCCGGTCTGCCGGTAGTGTTCTGCAAAGTGAAGTTCCGTACGGGATACCGAGACGTTGCGGACAGCAACAAAGCATTTGCACTCATCAAGATGAAGAACCTGTTCCCGCCCGATGCCAGCAAAATGATCTCGATCCTGGAGCCCGGACGCGATGAGATTGTTGTGGACAAGAATAGGTACTGCGCCTTCAACGGCAATGACCTGAAGGAGGTCCTGCGCGCCGGAGGCATCAAGCATCTGGTGATGGCGGGTGTTGCAACCAGCGGCGTCATCCTCTCGACATTTACGCTTGCAACCGATGAAGACTACGGCATAACGATTCTCTCAGACGCATGTGCTGATCCCAAGGCAACCTTGCATGAGGAGCTGATGACGAACTTGTTTCCTCGTTCGGCGAACGTTCTTACTGTCGATCAATGGATTGCTTCCCTTCCGGCAAAGGGATAGTCGTCGATTGATCCCGGCACGGATCTTGTACCTCCGCGGTATAGCTATTGACCTCAACAAAGGACATGGACTGAGTAAAAGTTTGTTCTTGCCTGGAAGAGGTGACTTCTTGGCATCCGAGGATGAAGTAACAGCAAACCTATTCACCGAATCATAATTAACTGGAGATTTTCATGAAGTTTCACAAAGCACGCTCATTTTCCGCAGCTGCATCCTTGCTCTTCGTGGCGCTCGCTGCGAGCGGCCAAGTTCAGGCGGCTCCAGTTCACAACATCGTCCTCGTGCATGGCGCATGGGTCACTGGAGCAGGATGGCAACCTGTCTACAATATTCTAGTAAAAGATGGTTATCACGTGACCGTAGCGCAGCACCCTTTGACTTCCTTTAGGGATGATGTTGCTGCAGTCAATCGTGTGATTGCGATGCAGGACGGACCGACGATCCTCGTTGGACACAGCTATGGCGGCGCAATCATCACGGACTCGGGCAATGACTCACACGTTGTAGGGCTGGTCTACGTCGCAGCGCACGCGCTGGATCAGGGAGAAACTGAAGTCGGCAACGGCAAGCTGTTCCCGAATGCCTCGAAGGCCCTGAGAAAATTGCCCGATGGCTTCAGCTATTTAGACCCCACTCTCTTCCCTGCCGACTTTGCCGCAGATCTTCCCGCCAGCCAGGCGGATTTTGAGGCGCGTGCGCAGGTTTTCACCGCATCGTCGGTATTCACTATGCCGGAGGGCCAGCCCGCGTGGCGGACCAAGCCGAGCTGGTATGCCGTTGCTAAGTTGGATCGCATGATCAACCCCGATCTTGAACGGATGTATGCCAAGCGCGCTCATAGCCATACCATCGAAGTGGCAGGGGCCAGCCATTCTGTCTACGAGTCGCATCCGAAGGAGATTGCTGCGCTGATCGAAGATGCGGCAAACCACGCGCTGGACGGCAAGTAGAGATGATCCAGGAATTAGTTTCCTCGGCGATACAAGAATCACGGCCATACTCTATTGACCGGAAGGCTGCGCCGCGGGACAACCGCCCATCGACAGGTCACGGACCCTCTGAAGTCAGTGCGCGACAAGGACAGCGTTCGAGTTACCCATTGGAACCACTGGCCCAACCGTTCGGGCAGGCCATGGCGCGCACGTTGAATCTGATCTGAATAGCGCGATACGGCGTCCGTATGATGAACATGTTGACGACAATGGCGGCCAAGTTCGCCCGTCTATTTGACACCGAGGCATTGGCAGAATCCTCGCTGGTCCTGGCGCCGCTGGTCTTGGGCGCCTTCGTTTCGGAACGAGAGGTTTGGCTACAAGCCTCGCTTGTCACGGTTTCCAGTTACATTGCCCTCAAGCGCTCAGGCCTGGCTCCTCTCGGCGTTGTTATGCATGGCTTTGCCATCGCCGCCGGCTTTCTCAGCCTTCTGCTCTCCCTCGCCATTCCGGCGCTGTTCGTGTTGTTTACCGCGATGATGGCGATGGCATCGATCTGGGTGACCGCTTACGGTAAAGAGCTTCGGGCGCTAGGCAGCTTCACTTTTATTCCTGCGTTGTATCTGGCCTGCGAAATTGCGGAGAGGACCACTATGTCCGGTGTACTCCTGCAACGCGGTCTCGCCTTCCTCCCTTATTTGGCGATGGGCGTGGCGCCTGTGCTGTTGATGTCCTGCATCCAACATCATCTTGCTGCCCACGCAGACTTTTCCTATTCGCGACATTTTTCCAAAATACTGCAACGTTCTGGACCCGCTCAACTTGTTCATTACTGGGAATCCATCATCGCCGTCACGCTCTCGGTGGCTGTGGCGGCGGCAATTGTGGAGGGGTACCGCATGAATTACGGACAATGGGTCATCTGGTCGGCTGCAAGCGTGGTTACCGGTGACATGATAAGCGCGCGCACCAAACTGCGTGATCGGCTCGTCGGCGCGGCCGTTGGCGTGCCGGCCGGTGTGATCCTTGGAATGGCCCTACCCCACGACCATTTCGTCCTGGAGCTCGCGGCTGTCGCGGCTGTCATGACCCTGGTCACATTTCGCAGCTACCCGGTGAGTGTCGCCACCCGCTGCACCTGTGCAGCTGTTCTATTCGTGGTTGCTGGGCAATCCAGTATCGCCGCGGCACAACGGCTGGAAAACGTGGCATTGGGCTGCATGATCGGCATGGCCTTCGTGCTGGCAACCCACGCTACCGCATCCCGTATCGTCAGGCGCTCTCCCTAAGGCCTTTCTGAAAATCTCGAACAGGGCCACGGCGAGTAAGGTGGTGACGACTCAGAGAGCACTGTCATGCATGTGCGCTGTCATATAGCCGCCGAGCACGGCACCCGTGAGGAAGTTCAGGCTTATGAGCCCCAAAAGCCACGCATCATGGAACGCCACGACGTCATGGTGGGTAATCAGTCCTGTAAGGAGATTCTGAGTGGCTCGGCGCGAGTTACCCGTGGTCATGACCGATGTGTAGGCGACATCTTCGACATGCGTAAAGGACAATGTCTGAGGGGTCGCCACGAAGGAGATACCGAGTCCCATCCCCAACCGCAGAGATTGGACATGAAGAAACGCTTTCCCGAAGAACAGATCATCGACTTCCTGCGTGAGGCGTCTTAGGCAGACGTGTGCCTAGGACGCCATCAACAACCTGCGCGCTGGGCATATCTTCGAACGACAACGACCTTACCAGTTGACGCGAATACCAGCGGAACCCGTAATATCGCTCTTGACCTGCTGCCGATGAACTTGTCCATCGATAAGACACGGCCCAGTTCCCCATACACGCTGAAGCCCGAGTTGATCGTTCAAGTGATGCCTGATCCGCATCCATTCGCTGAGAGCGGATAACGGGCAAGAGATCCATGCCCGCCATCCCCAGGTTGCTCGATCAGAATCGCGTCGTGACGGTGGCCCACAGGCTCTGATCGGTATTGCCGCTGCCGAACTGTCCGGCGTAGGTGAGCCCGACCGTCGTCTGGCGTCCAACGAGAAGATCCACCCCGACCTCCGTCACCGCCGCATTCTTTGCGATGGGTGCACCATCGACCGTGAACTGATCGCTTCCCGCGAAGGCCACCGTGGAGGTCGGCCTCACATCGCCGAACGCATGGCGCCAACCGAGCATGCCCCGGAAGGTAGCCTGGACGTTGCCCAGTGACACGCTGGTCGACGGCCGAATGCCCAGCGTGGTGAACGTGTTTTCGGTGGTGTCACCGCGACTGCTTAGTGCCGAATCGCCACCGGTTTCCTGGGACCCATCAGTCTTCAGGCTGACGTAGGCCAGGTTCACGAAAGGCTCCAGCACGCCGCTTCCGACCTGGGCACGGTAGCCCAGTTCGCCGAACGCCTGTGTCGTGCCGGCGCCGTAGTCGGCTGCCAGCCGGTCGGTGGTCGTCCCGTAAGTAGCCCAACGAAGCGAGTTGATATCGTTCCACGTGTAGCTGGCACCCAGGCTCAAGACCAGACTGTCCCATTGCGTTCCCGCATAGGCACCGAGGTGATAGCTCTTGCTCTCGCCAGAGGAGCGAAGCGAGTCGACGTCGAAGCCGGTATGGCTGTAACCGGCGAACAAGCCGGCTCGCCAGGCCTGGGCGAGGGTCAGGTCGGAACCGAAGAGCAAGCCACCGCTGGACTGTCTGATCTTTGCAATCGTCGATCCATCCTTCGCACTCCCCTCGCCGCCCATGACTTGCGCCCAGCCTGCCACGTCGTCGGTGGCCGCAAGGCAACCGGACGAGGTCGTCGTGTGCTGCGTATCGTTCGCGCAGGTGACATCGCGAAGACGGTCGATCGCCATATTGCGGACGAGCACGCTGTTAGCGACGAGCACGCCTTTGGTCGAGGCCTGCGCCTCGCCGGACAACTGGTTGAACGCCGAGCGGGCATCGGCGGGGGTCGCCGAGTTCAGCACGCCGGTCTGCACGGGGGCGCCCGGCTGAAGGCTGTCCACACCAGTGGCGACGGCGACCTGGTTCGGCGTCGTCGCGGCGGTCGCCGGATCACTGGTTTGCAGCACCTTCAGGTAGACGTGGTTGGCGTCATAGGTGTCCTTCACACCAAGGAAGGCGGTCAGCGGCTGTATGTCACCCGCGAGGCTGTAGGTGCCCTGGACCCCGCCGGTCGCACTGAGGACCGTATACACCGCGCCGGGCTGGTAAGCGCCCGGTGGTGTCTTCGTCACGTTGAGTATCGCGCCACTCGCAATGGCTGCCGTGCCATCGACGGCAATGAGATCCGATGCATTGGAGCCGGGATTCAGTTCCACCTGGTAGGTCGACCCCGCGGCCTGCTGGAAGTCGCCCTGAACCGTCAGTGTCCCGATCATCGAGTGCCCGGGGGCAATCGTGCCGCCCTTGGCGATGCTCGTTGCGCCCACCGTACCGGTGCCTGCGATCGTTCCGCCATCGAGGACCGACACGGTGGAACTTGCCAGGGCTCCGTCGACAAAGAGCGTCCCGCCCTGGACTGTGGTCAGCCCAGTGAACGCGTCGTTGGTGGTGCCGGTCAGTGTTTCGGAGCCACCACTGAGGGTTAATCCGCCCGTACCGCTGAAGCTGCCACTGAATGTGTCCTGCGCTGCCGTGAGGCTAAGGGTTTGCGCACCGAGCGTGACCGCTCCCGCGCCCGCCAGCGACAGGATGGATGCACCGGCCGTCGTGCCGGAGATGTCCAGCACGCCGTTGTCCTGGACGCTGGAGTTCGCGATGCTACCGTTGCCGCTAAGCGCCAATGTGCCAGTCGCGATATTCGTCAGGCCGGTGTAAGTGCTGACCCCGGTTAACGTGAGCGTCCCTGTACCGGCCTGCTCGAGCAAGCCAGTGCCGCTGACCACGCCAGCGTACGTTGCCGCGTCGCTACGGTTGAACACGAGCATGCCATTGTTGGTGACGTCACTGACAATGGTGCCTGCAGTACCGCCGGCCCCGATGGTCAAACTGGCGCCATTGTCGATCGTGGTGGCGCCGGTGTAAGTGTTTGCACCGGCCAGCGTCTCGCTGCCCGCTACCTCCGTGAGGGCGCCGCTTCCGCTGATGACGCCACCGAATACACCGCTGGCGTTGGTCAGCGATAACGACTGTGGCCCCAGCGCGACCGCGCCGCTGCCATCCAGTGACACGATGGACGCGCCATTGGTTGTATTGCTGATATCCAACGTGCCGTTGGCGATGACGTCGCTGGACCTGGCGATGCTGCCGTTGCCGGTGAGCGCCAGCGTGCCCGCCTGGATCGTGGTGATCCCCGTATAGGTATCCGCGCTTGCAAGCGTGAGCGTGCCGGCGCCGAGCTTGGTGAGCTGGCCGGGGCCGGCGAGGGTCTGATTGAGCGTGAAGTTATTCGTCGCGTCCTGAATATCGAAACCGCCACCCGCATCGCCCCACTGGATCGTTCGCGCGGTGCTGGTGAATGTCGTCCCGGTCACTTGCAGAACACCGCCATTGAAGGCGAGCACACCGGCGGCGGCGCCCAGGTTCGCGTCGGCCGCGACGGACACCGTACCGCCATTGAAGAACGTGCCGCCGGAGTAGGTATTGGTTCCGGTGAGTATCGCGCTGCCGGCGCCCATCATGGTGATGCCGCCGGTGCCGCTGATCGTATTGTCCAGCTGAAAGAAGTTCGCCGCGTTCACGGCATCGAGCGTGAGCATCGATGTGCCCAGATTCAGGCTTCGTTTCGCTGCCGCGGCCGAGCTCAGTTGCCGGATGCTGCCGGTGGCGCTGCTGATCTGCCATGTCTGACTGCCGCCCAGGGTGACCTGGTTGCCGAGCGTGATCTGCTGATTGACTTGATCGTCGATGCCGAGGCCATTCACGCCATTAAGGATCACCACACCCTCAAGAGCGGCCTCGGGTCCTGGCGGAGCGATAAAGCCCGAACCCGTATAGGGCGCCAGGAATACAAATTGCCCCGCGAAGTGAGTTCCACCAAACATATACGACGCGCCCGACCCCGCGTTATAGATAGCGCGGTC
>JBAPPP010000023.1:0-1596 GCA_049280175.1 Rhodanobacter sp. | reverse complement strand
TGTTTCGCTATGCCGAGGAAGCGCTCGCGCGCGGCGTCCAGGTGATCATCGCCGGCGCTGGCGGGGCTGCGCATCTGCCGGGCATGCTGGCCGCCAAGACGCGCTTGCCGGTGCTTGGCGTGCCGGTGCAATCGAAGGCACTGAACGGGATGGATTCGCTGCTGTCGATCGCGCAGATGCCGGCAGGTATTCCGGTGGGCACGCTGGCGATCGGTCGGGCCGGTGCGGTTAATGCCGGTCTGCTGGCCACTGCCGTACTGGCGTTGCACGATCCGGCACTGGCGACGGCGCTGGATGCCTGGCGAGCCAGGCAGACCCAGGCCGTGCTCGAGCAGCAGGATCCGCGTCAATGAGTCAGCGCAGGCAGCCCGTACTTGGCATTCTTGGGGGCGGTCAACTGGCGCGCATGCTGGCGCTGGCTGCCGCGCCGCTGGGCGTCAAGACGCTGGTGGTGGACAGCTCCGCCGATGCCTGTGCCGGGCAGGTTACCCAGTTGGTCGTGGCCGACTGGACCGACTACGCCGCACTGGAAGCGTTTGCCGCACAAGTCGATGTAGTCACCTTCGACTTTGAGAACGTGCCGGCCGAGACCGCGCGCTGGTTGGCCGAGCGGGTCTCGGTGTTTCCGGAGCCGCGGGCACTGGCGGTGGCGCAGGATCGGCTGGCCGAGAAAACCCTGTTTCGCGAATGCAATCTGCGGACCCCCGAGTTCATGGCGGTGGATACGCGCGAGGAGCTGGAGCGTGCGCTGGCGGCGATCGGCGCGCCGGCGATTCTCAAGACCCGCCGGCTCGGTTACGACGGCAAGGGTCAGTTCCGTCTCAAGAGCTTGGCCGACGCCGATGCCGCGTGGGCGGCGCTTGGGGCGCAGGCAGTGGCGCATGGGCTGATCCTCGAGGCGTTCGTGCCGTTCGAGCGCGAGCTGTCGGTGATCGCGGTACGCGCTCGCGATGGCGATTTCCGCACCTGGCCGCTGACTCGCAATTGGCATACCGATGGCGTGCTCGCGTTGAGCCTGGCGCCGGCACTGGATATCGAACAATTGCAGCAGCGCGCCACCACGCTGGCGCGCACGCTGGCCGAGCGGTTGAACTACGTGGGTGTGTTTGCGCTGGAGCTGTTCGTCAAGGACGGTGAGCTACTCGGCAACGAGATGGCGCCGCGGGTGCACAACTCCGGCCACTGGACCATCGAGGGCGCACATACCAGCCAGTTCGAGAACCATGTGCGCGCCGTGCTCGGCATGCCGCTGGGGGATACCGGCGCGCGTGGTGTATCGGTGATGTTCAACTGGATCGGCGAACTGCCGGATGCATCACCGGTGCTGCGCGCCGTCGATGCGCACTGGCACGACTACGGCAAGCAGGCGCGGTCCGGGCGCAAGGTGGGACATGCCACGTTGTGCGCGCCCGATGCCGTGACCGTGGCCGCACGACTGGCCGAACTGGCCAGGGAGCTCGGCCGCGAAGAGCAGGCTGCGCCGGCGATAAACGCACTGGGCTAGTTGTTGTTGATCTGCTCCCTGCAAGCAGAGGGCACACGCAGAGCCTGGAGCCTTAGGTTGGGGTGAGCGCAGCGATGCCCAACATCACGCCC
>JBAPPP010000022.1:0-4058 GCA_049280175.1 Rhodanobacter sp. | reverse complement strand
CGTCCAAACATATGGACGCCTATATGAAATACAACAATCAGCGTGCGTACACCGCGCCACCACGCACCTCGACGTAGTCGCCGTCACGGGCGGCAGGACTTTCACGCTGGGCCACGCTGGCGTACTGACCATTGTCCAGTCGCACGACGATATGCCATGCCGCCCCGCTGCCACCGGTATCGACCTGCCGAACATCCTGCACCACGCCGCAACTATCGCAGCGACCGTCGCGCTGACCATAGCCCTCGTCGACAGGGCGGTGTGGCGCATCAGCGCAGCCAGCAAGAGCGATACCCATGGTCATCACGACGGCCGACGCAGTCCTGCCTGTTAGTGCACTCATGATTACCCCCGAGTCAATGGACCAGCTCAACCAGCGGCTGAAAAGCCACCACGCTTCACTGCAACTGCACCCGATCGCCCGGATCGTGGTCCATGCGCACCGTCCGGGTGACGCCGTTGTACACATAGTGCACGTCGTAGGCCACGATGTTGCCATTGGCATTGCTGACGGTATCGCAGTGACGCTGCACGGAGGTGACTACCTGGCCCTGCTGGTGACTGGCTTCAATACGATTGCCCGCATAACCGCCACCGACCGCACCGGCCACGGTTGCCACCGTATTGCCCTTGCCACCACCCACCATGTGGCCGAGCAGGCCACCGGCGACCGCACCAATGGCGGTGCCGGCGATATGGTGCTGATCCTTCGGCGGCTCGGTATGAGTGACCGTCACATCGTGGCAGACCTGTCCGGGAGTGCTCTCCCGCACCGGATCGACACTGACGACCTGGGCATATCTGACGCCATTGTCCGCGCCGGTGTTAGCGCCAGCGGCAACGGCAACATTGGCCGCGCCAGGCGTGGTAACCGCACCCGCAGGTGCGCCCGCATCACTGGCGGCGACCGATCCCGCGCTGCGGTTGCACGCCGACAGACTTGTGACGAGGGCAGCCGCGAGGCCCACATTGAGCATCTTGACCATCAACCTGTTCATTACAATCCCCTTCTATATGTTTGTTTCGGCCAGACCGGATTCGCCGGCTTGATCGACCGCCCGGATTCACCGCGCCTCCGCACGACGATCTGTGACCACCATTGAACGGCTATCCAGCTGAATCGAACCTAGCTCGCGTTCGTTACACTAACTTCACATAGGGGCCGCATAGGCTCCTGCGCCGCCATGGGAACAAACGGATGTTCACGCTTGCCGACAGTCATGTCCACCTGGACGACGTTGCCTTTGATGGTGATCGCGACGCGGTGATCGAGCGTGCGGGTCACGCTGGTGTGCACGCCATGATCATTCCAGCGGTCGATGCCAACAGCTGGCCGCGGATCAAGACACTCTGTGCAAATCATCGCCAGCTATTTCCGGCCTACGGCCTGCACCCGATGTATCTGGAGCAGCATGCGCTCGAACACATCGACGCACTGACTTCCTGGCTCGATGATGCCAGCGTTGTCGCGGTCGGCGAGATCGGGCTGGACTTTCACGTGGCCGGCCTCGACCACGATTTGCAGCGACACTATTTCACCAGCCAGCTGACGCTTGCGCGCGAACGGGATTTGCCGGTGATCGTGCATGCCCGCGGCGCGCTGGAAGAAGTGATCCTGACACTGCGTCGGATACCCGGCCTGCGCGGCGTGGTGCACAGTTTCTCCGGCAGCGAGCAGCAGGCGCAGCAGCTGTGGAGAATGGGCTTTCATATCGGCCTGGGCGGCCCGGTGACTTACGAACGCGCCCAGCGCCTGCATCGCATCGTTACGCAGATGCCGATTGAATACCTGCTGCTGGAAAGCGATGCGCCGGACCAGCCCGATGCCGCCCACCGCGGGCAACGCAACGAGCCTGCACGCATTCTCGAAGTATTGCGACGCATCGCGGCACTGCGCGGCGAATCCGAGGCTTCGGTTGCCGCCGCCACCACCGCGAACGTCCGCCGCCTGTTCGATCTCGATCGGCGCGCCAGCTAGAACGTTTCATACCGGCTGACATATGTCACTTGCGTCATCGTGCCACGCCTTGGTATGGTTTATTTCATCAGTGAAATATAAATTGATGAAACGATGAACCTGACAAATTGCATAGCAATGATGGACGAGGGTATCGAAAGGGTGAGTCAGATCATCCCGCAGATGCCCCTCGTCGAAGCACGGCTGTGTCGGTTGATGCTGATGGTTGGCAGCAGTCTGGAGGGCGAACTCGAGCTCAAGCTCAAGCCGCATAAGCTCAACCACAGCGACTTCCTCACGTTGATGATCCTGTACAGCCGTCCAGACGGCAGTTCCACGCCGGGCGAACTGTGTGAGTTCGCCACGCAGGGCGCCACCAACATGACGCGAATCACCAACGCACTGGTCAAGCGCGGGCTGATCACCCGCGGCGCCAGCGCGGAGGATCGCCGGCGCGTGCTGATACGCATCACGCCGGCCGGAAAGCGCTTCGTACAGAAGATGTTGCCGCCGATGTTTCCCCGTCTCGGCGCGATGTTTGCGAACTTCAGCGAAGCGGACAAACGCAACCTGAGCCGCTTGCTACGCAAGCTCGCCATCAACCTCGATCAGATGGATCCGGACGCCCAATCGTGATGGCCGGCCATGGAAGACCAAGCGAATGAGGGCTAACAAGATGATGCAACGCTTGATGAAGCGTCCGTTTCAGCGCACGGCCACCGCAGCGGCACTGACCCTGTTGCTGGCCAGTTGCGCGATACCGGCAAAACTGAATCACCCGACACTGCGCGACGACGTACCGCTCGCCGGCCTGCAGGCTCCGGCCCGCGCGGGCTGGCCGGACACCGAATGGTGGCGCGCCTACGGTGACCCACAGCTGGATCAGCTGATCGGGATCGCCATGCAGCATTCGCCGGATCTGGAAGAAGCGCACAGCCGCGTGGTCAATGCGGAGCAATCGGTGCGACTCGCCGCTGCCCAGGCTGGCCTCAACGTCAACGGCAACGCCCAATGGGAACGCCAGCGCCTCAGCGAAAACGGCATCATCAGCTTCCTTCCAAAAACCTTTGCGATCGACCCCTGGTACAACCAGACCGATCTCGGGTTGCAGGCGCAGTACACATTTGACTGGTGGGGCAAGAAGCGCTCGAGTATCGAAGCCGCACTGGATCAGGCACACGCTGCCGAGGCACAGCGCAGTGCCGCCGCGCTGACCATCCAGAACACCGTCGCCGACACTTATTTCGGCTGGCAGGGAGATCAGGCTCGGCTGGCACTGTCCGGCGAACTGGTCGACGCGCAGGAAAAGTTGGCCCGGATCGCCGAGCTGCGTGTGAATCAAGGAGTGGATCTGGCTGACACCGCACAGCAAGCCAAGGCACAACTTGCGGCGGCACGCGAAATGCGGGTCACCTTGCAGGGCTCCGCTGAGATTCGCAAGGTCGCGCTGGCCTCCCTGCTCGGCATTGCACCGGCGAATCTTCCCGCCTTGCAGCCACGGCCGCTGCCCGAGGTGGACAGCGGCATCCCGGACAACGCGCGACTCGACCTGATCGCGCGTCGTCCCGACATCGCCGCCAGCCGCTGGCAGGTCGAGGCGGCGCTGAAACAGATCGACGTGGCACGCGCGCAGTTCTTCCCGGATATCGGCATCAGTGCCATGGCTGGCCTGTCCAGCCTCGACATCGGCAAGCTGATGGAAGCGGGAAGCAGCACGTTTGCGTTGACGCCTGCCTTGCACCTGCCGATCTTCGAGGGTGGTCAGCTGAAGGCCAATTACGGCGTCAGCAAAGCACAGCTCGCAGCCGCCGTGGCGCAATACAACAGCACCGTTGTCAGCGCTGCGCGCGACGTGGCGACCCAGGCTCTCACGGCGCAACAGATTGCCGCGCTACGCAAGGAGCAATCCGCGCAGATCGTCGCCAACGAACACCTGCTCGCCACCGCGCAGGCGCGCGCCCATCAGGGTGTGCGTGACGCGCGCGAAAGCCTCGCCGCGGCGGCGCAGTTGCTGCAGCAACGTGACGATGCGGCCAGCCTGCATGCCCAAGCCGTTTCTACGAACCTGGCCTTGATCAAGGCCCTCGGCGGCGGCTACCAC
>JBAPPP010000021.1:0-2745 GCA_049280175.1 Rhodanobacter sp. | reverse complement strand
TGCACGATGCACGCCTGCGCGAGGCATTGGGCGCGCCCGATGTGCGCTACCTGTTGGTGCTGCAGGCGCCGACCGAGCAAGGCGTATTGGCGTTGTCCGAGGACCTGCAGTCGAAGGTGGACGCGCTCGTGGCGCAGCACGCCGTCGATGCGCTGGAGCTGCCATCGCTGTACCTACCGAGCATCGCGCTGCAACGTGCGCGGCAACAGCAATTGCCGGATCGCGCCACGCTGCAACGCGAGCTCGCCCAGGCACTGCAGGGTTTATCGTTTCGTCCCGATCTGTTCCAGCCCTTTCTCGATGATGTCGAAACCGCGCGGTCGCTGACGCCGTTGACGCCCGAGCGCTACGCGCAGACCCCGCTCGGTCAGCGCCTCGCAGCCATGCTGGTGCAGCGCGACGGTCATTGGCTTGGCCTGGGCACAGTCAGTGGCGTGCATGACGTGGCCGCACTGCAGGCGTTGGGCAGTGGCAGCAGCGTGCGCCTGCTCGATCTGAAAGCCGCTTCGGAATCACTGGTGGCCGCGTACCGCACGCGCATCCTGCAGGCGTTGCTGATCGCGAGCGTGCTGCTGGTGCTGACCATCACGCTCGCGTTGCGCAGCCTGCGCCGCGCCTGGCATGTATTGGCGCCGATGACATTGGCGACATTCCTGGTACTGGCGGTGGAGCGCATCGTCGGCATCGAGATCTCGCTGTTTCATTTGGTCGCGTTGATCCTCGCTGGTGGCCTCGGGCTGCACTATGCGTTGTTCTTCGAGCGTGATACCGGCGATGCGGCCGAACAGCGGCGCACATTGCACGCGACGATCGTATGCGTGCTGTCGGCACTGCTGGTGTTTGGCATGCTGGGATGGGCGACCATTCCGGTGCTGCGCGCGATCGGACTCACGGTGAGCCTCGGCGTCGCGTTCCATTTCTGCCTGTCGATCCTGATGGCGCCACATGCCGACCGTGATTCTCCGAAGGACTCGCATGCTCGCGAAGACTGACTGGGCCCAGCTCATTCCGCACGCCGGCACGATGTGCCTGCTGGATGCCGTGATGGCGTGGGACGCGCGCTCGATTCATGCGATCAGCGCCAGTCATGCCCGGGCAGACAACCCGTTGCGAAGCCCGCAGGGTCTGCATGCCGTGCATCTGGCCGAATACGGCGCCCAGGCGATGGCCGTGCACGCGGCGTTGCTGGCCCGCGCCGCTGGCGTGGAATCGGTACGGCCGGGCAGGCTGGTAAGCCTGCGCGATGTGCATCTGTCAGAAGAATATGTCGACCATCTGGATGGCTATCTGGACGTCCATGCCGAATGTCTGTACGCCGATGACGGTGGTGCACAGTACGCGTTCCGCATCGAGCATCGCGGCCGCCTGCTGGCCAGCGGGCGCGCGGCGGTGATCCATCCTGAGTCCTGAGCCGCAGGACCGATAGTCGATTCGCTTGGAGGATCAATCGTCCACGATGACGGGTGCGCCGCGCGAACGACGGTGGCTGGCCGTGACGTTGCCGTAGTGCAGGATCCGGCCGACGGTGTAGAAGGTGATGCGGGTAACGTCGCGCACCGGGTTGAAGTGACTGGGTCGGAACTCGCCGTGATAGCGCGAGGCGATCGGCACCGAAACCACGCCGAGGTGCTTCTCGCGTGAGGCGGCGATCAGGATGGCTGCCTCGAACACGAAGTTTTCCGCCGGCAGGTCGACCAAGTCCAGTGCCGCACGCGGGTACCAGCGCTGGCCACTCTGGGTGTCGGCCACCGGTTGCGCACAACCCCAGGAGATGCCCCAGTCGGCGAACGCGTTCGCGCGACGACGGCTCTTGGGCTGTTGCCCACGATCCAGCAGCCGCGCACCGATCACGATGTGTCCGGGGTGTTGCGCGGCGGCCGCCACGATGCGCGGAATATCGCTGGCTAGGTGCTGGCCGTCGCCATCCATCGTCAGTACGGCGTCGAAGCCCTGTCGCAGTGCTTCACGGAAACCACGACGCAACGCCTCGCCCTTGCCGCGCCGCTCGGTATGCCGCAGCAAGGTGACCGGCAACGTGGCCACAATTTCCGGCGTGCGATCGTCCGAGCCGTCGTCGACCACGATCACCGGGGCGCCGAGCGCCAACACGGATTCGATCACCGAACGGATCGCGACTTCCTCGTTCAGGCAGGGGATCAGCACGCACCAGCGCACCGCAACGTTGTTCAAGCGACGATCTCCATGTCGATCTGTAATCCCAGTGTAGCGGCGGCCTCAAGCTGACAGCGACCGTGGCCGCGCGCCAGCAGTGCCAGCAGCGGCAACACGTGGGCGGAGGGATTGCTGTCGCGCCACGCGTCCAACGGCGCGGGTAGTGCGCTGGCTGGCTGGGGCGCCCCCAGGGTCACGCTGATTCGGGCCAGCGTCGCCGCGCTGGCCTCCGGCGCCAGCACCAGTGCGCAGCCAAACGGTTGCTTGCAGCCGGTGACTTCGAGCAGTGGCCCGCTTCCCCTGATGTCGCTACATACCAGCAACACCGGACGCTGCTCGTCCAGCATTTGACTGACCGCTTCCAGCAGCCCTGCGCCGAAGCTGGATTGCTGGGCGCACACTGCGGTGGAAGGGGCCCGGCACTCGGTGGCGATGGTCCAGTAACCGGCTGCTGCGTTGTGTACCGAGTTGTGGAAGCGGGTCGGCGACAGTTCGGTCGGCGCCTGCGCCAGCGTGGCGCACATGTAATCGGTGATTGCCTGATCGCCTTGCGAGGAGGCGAAGACGCTGGCC
>JBAPPP010000020.1:0-2604 GCA_049280175.1 Rhodanobacter sp. | reverse complement strand
CGTTTGCGCTGTGGGCATGGCTGGGGCCGCCGCCGCAGTTTGCGCACGCGCTGATCGCCGCCGTGTCGGTGCTGATCATTGCCTGTCCGTGCGCATTGGGCCTGGCCACGCCGATCTCGATCATGGTGGCCAGCGGTCGCGGCGCGCGCAGCGGCGTGCTGTTCAGGGACGCCGCTGCGATCGAGGCGCTGCGTGATATCGATACGCTGGTGCTGGACAAGACGGGCACGCTGACCGCGGGCAAGCCGACGTTGACCGAGCTGGTGAGTCTCGACGGACACTCGCGCGGAGACCTGCTCGCCCTTGCTGCCGCGCTGGAACGGCCGAGTGAACATCCGCTTGCGCGGGCCATCGTTGATGCAGCGGAAGCGCAAAGCGTAGCGATACTGGCGGCGACGGATTTCCGTGCGTTGACCGGTCGCGGAGTCAGCGCTCGCGTGGATGTGCGCGGGGTTGTGCTCGGCAATGCGCGGTTCATGGACGAACTGCACATCCCCATCGGCGACGAAGCGATCGCCCGGGCTGAACAGCTGCGCGCTCGTGGCGCTACGGTGATGTTTCTCGGCATCGACGGCGCGCTTGCCGCGCTGCTGGCAGTGGCCGATCCGATCAAGCCGGATACACCGGCGGCGATCAAGGCCTTGCGGGCGACCGGTCTGCACATCGTGATGCTGACTGGCGACAACGCCACCACCGCACACGCGGTGGCGCGTGAACTGGACATCCACACCGTGCATGCAGACGTCTCGCCGGCAGACAAGGCCGCTGTGGTGAACGCGCTGCGTTCCGAAGGCCGCTGTGTGGCAATGGTCGGCGATGGCATCAACGACGCACCGGCACTGGCGGCAGCCGACATCGGCATCGCCATGGGCAGCGGCACTGATGTGGCCATGGGAAGCGCGCAAATCACGCTGGTGAAAAGTGAGTTGGGTGCGATCGTGCGTGCCCGCACGTTGTCGCAGGCAACGGTACGCAATATCCGGCAGAACCTCTTTTTCGCGTTCGTCTACAACGCGGTCGGCGTGCCCCTGGCCGCCGGCGTGCTGTATCCCTGGTTTGGCATCACGCTGTCACCGATGATTGCCGCGCTGGCGATGAGCCTGTCGTCGGTGTCAGTGGTGAGCAACGCCCTGCGATTGCGGCAGAGTCATGCGCCCTGAGCGCCTGCTCACGATTTCCCCGGCGCGGGCCACGGGGAAATCGCGAACGGGCTCTCATGACGACTGTCACTGGCGATGACTGACGGTTGATCCTGCCGCCGGCGTGGCCATCTGCGGATGATCTCTCTCACACCATCACGGTGGGGGAGAGCACACATGAACGTCGTCAACGACACCCGCAGCACGCTGGAAAAACATATGCCGCTGCTGCTTGGCCTGCTGGTGGCCTTGCTGGCCGGAAAAGCATTGAAGAAGATGTTCTGGACGGCATTCGGCATGTACTGGGCGCTGCGTGCCAGCGGCCTGCATCCGTTTGGTTGAAGGCCTGCCGCTTTCATGCGATGGATTGAGGCGATGCTTTAAGCTCTGTGTCTGTTCGTCCGCGGTGCGATGATCTGGATCGCTGGACGCCGCCCACACCCGCACAAAGTTATCGCATGGCCCGCAATCTCGCCGAATGGCTGGCTTATCAGGAACACGTCAATCCGCACAGCGTCGAGCTGGGCCTCGATCGCGTGCGTGAGGTATGGCAGCGGATGGGCGCACCGCCGCCTGCACGGCACGTGATTACCGTCGGTGGCACCAATGGCAAGGGCTCCACCGTGGCCTTTGTTGAAGCGATGCTGGCGGCAGCGGGCCTGCACGTGGGCAGCTTCACCTCGCCGCATTTGCTGGACTACAACGAGCGGGTGCGCATTGATGGCGCGAATGCCAACGATGCGGCGTTGATCGCCTCGTTCGAACGGATCGAGGCGGCACGTGGCGCCGGACAGGGCGATGCCGTCCCCTTGACCTATTTCGAATTTGGCACGCTGGCGGCGCTGGATCTGTTTGCCCGCGCCGGGGTGGACGTGGCGATTCTGGAAGTGGGGCTGGGCGGTCGGCTGGACGCGGTAAACATCATCGATGCCGATGTCGCGATCGTCACTACGGTCGACCTGGATCACATGGACTGGCTTGGGCCGGATCGCGACAGCATCGGACGCGAAAAAGCAGGCATTGTCCGCGCCGGCCGGCCGGTGATCGTCGGCGAGATCGATCCACCCGCTGGGTTGCTTGATGCGCTGGCGGCGCGCGAAGCGCAGGTCGAGCGCGCCGGGATCGATTTCCAGGTCGAACGGCATGACAGCGGCTGGTACTGGCGGCACCGCGATGGCAGCGCGATGGAACTTCCTGATCCCGCGCTGGCGGCGCCGGTGCAGTTCGCCAACGCGGCGGCGGCGATTGCCGCGTTGCATGCGTTGCTCGCCAGCGATCCATCGATCGCGCCGAAGGATTTCTATGCGGCGGTCAGCGCGGGTCTGAAGACAGTTCGGGTACCGGCGCGGCTGCAGTCGCTCGGCGGTGATCCGGCGTTGATCGTGGATGTGGGCCACAACCCGCAGGCCGCGCGCGCACTCGCCGAATGGCTGGATGCGCAGCCCGCCGGCCGCGTGCACGCGGT
>JBAPPP010000019.1:0-6037 GCA_049280175.1 Rhodanobacter sp. | reverse complement strand
GGCCTCCATCGTCGACGCCTTGCGTGCCCCCGCGCATGGCGAACCAAGCCCGCAGGCGGTGCCCGTCGAGGCGCCCGCGGCCACGGCTCCTGTCGCACCTCCTGCACCCAGGATCCCGCCACGCTCGGATCTTGGCCGGCGTCCGGCGCAACTGCCGGTGGAACGCATCGTCACACTGTTTGTGGTGGCGCGCGAAGGCGTGCACTTCAACGGCCCGGATCTGGTGGTGGCCGCCGAAAAGGCCGGCCTCGAGTTCGGCGACATGGGTATCTATCACCGCCTGCTCGATGGCAAGCGCGAACTTGGCCCGATCTTCAGCGTGGCGAACATGCTCAAACCCGGCAACTTCGACCTGGGTCGGCTGGACGCGCTGCGCACACCCGGCGTGAGCTTCTTCATGACCTTGCCCGGCCCGTTGCCGGCACTGGATGCATGGGATGCGATGCTGCCCACCGCACAGCGTCTGGCTGAGCTGCTCGACGGCTACGTACTCGACGAAGAGCGCAACGCGCTTGGTCGCCAGGGCATCGCACACATCCGCGATCAACTGCGCGGCTGGGACCGCGACCACGAAGGCAAGGAAATCATCTTCGGTCGCTGATAGCCCGATACGGCATGCCTCAGCCTGAAATTCCAGTTGAGGTTATCTGCCCATGCCTGTCGTCACGCGTCGTTCGGTAGATCCATCAGAAAGCTCGATCTACCTCGGCGTCGTTTATGCGCTGCCGTAGGCGCTCGACGGTTCAGTGTGAAACGAACGAGCAGCGGGCTGGGTGCAACATGAGATTGCGCGTCACGCCGCCCAGCATCCATTCGCGCAGACGACTGTGTCCATAGGCACCGGCCACCAGCAATCCCGCGCCTTTCTCCTGAGCAATGGCGTCAAGCTCCGCGGCGTCGTTTCCCTGCGAAACGGCGGTCATGGTCTCGGCCGCAATACCGTGCCGCCCCAGCCAACCGGCAACATCCTGGAGACGCGCGCGGACCGCAGCGATCTGCTCGGCAGCGGCGATCTCCAGCACGGTCACGTGCCTGGCCTGCTTCAGCAACGGTAACGCGTCGCTGATGGCACGGCGTGCTTCCCTAGTCTCCTTCCATCCCACCACGACATTTTCCAGGTTCAGCTGATTGACGCCTGGCGGGACAAGTAACACGGGCCGCGCAACTTGCATGACCAGCTCGCCGACATTCACGCGTCGGGAAAAGTCGCGTGTCAGCCCTTTCTCTTCCGGGCCGATGATCAAGAGATCGGCAGCGCCCGCTTGCTCGGCAACATAGGCTGCCAACGAGGAGGGAAGTACGGTGGAACGCCACTCCAGGCGAGACGCGATGCCGTGCAGCGCTGCACGGAAATCTGCTTCGGCCTGCGTGGCCTCCCTGCTCATTTCGAGGCGATCCCGTTCGATCAGGTCTCCGGACATGTAGCCGTCGCCATAGCTGATCTGCAACGGCTGACAGGCAGCGATGCCGATCACGTGTGCATTGAAACGCGCGGCAAGATCGGCGGCGATATGCAGAAGCCCATCATTGGAAACGCCAAGATTCAGGTGAACCATCAAGGTGGAATAAGTCATCGGCAGGCATCCCGTTGGAGTCGTCCCATGATGCGCTTCTATGTCCAAGCTGTTGTGCAGGCGGTCGGATGCAGGCTGTTTTGAAAGCAGAACCACCGCATTCGAGCGCGATCTGGCCGTGCTTCCGTAGTCGCAGAACAGCGTGGCGCCTCGACGAGCCTCGTCGTCGATAAAGTTCAACGTGTGGATGGTCTTGTCGATGCGGCCGATTTCGGCGATCGCCTGCGCCAGACGGGTCGGCCGCTCATCGGCCCGCAAGGTGCGCATGCTGCCTGTCCATCACCAACGGCAGGAACTTCTGGTCGTCCATCCACTGATGGTGCCGTCGCCTGCATCGGCACCGGCGAAGTAAGCCAACACGGTCTACTTGCCGTGGTGGAAGTGCACCACGGCGTAGCGGTCCGCGGCGCGTTTGGATTCGTCGGTGGTGTTGGCTGCTTTCGTGGAACCGAAGCTGATCAATCCGCCGCTATCGGCGCAAGCGCCTGCCAGCAAATTCGGTTCGGGATCGGCAACGCTGGCCGCGGGCACGTTCAATTGCTGCTGCAGCCATTCGGCGCGGCGCGATCCTAGGTCGCAATTGTATTCAGGAGTTGGTCCATCAATGGAGGCGGCTCCAGAGATGGAGATCTTCAAGGCGGGATCAGCCGCGAGCGCTTTTTCGATTTGCGCTTTGAGGCCTTTGAGATCGCCACTCACCAAGACGCCTTTGTCGTTCCCCTGGCCGCGCGCCGGGCGATCCTTGACGAAGAAAAACGTAGCGTCCGAAGGCGGAGGCGGACTCGCGGGCGTGTCGGCGGGTTTGTCGACGGTTTTTTTCTCCGGTTGATCCGTGGTCTTCTTGGCTTCGTCGGTGCGCTTCTGTTGATCGTCCGTTTTCTTGGGATCTTCGACAGGCGACTTCACCTCGTCGGGTATCTTCACTTCCACGTTGTCCGGAGGCGGGGCTGGTTTGCGCTTCACCGCATCCCAGGAGAGCTGGAGCCCGGCGTTCACCTGCCACGTGGGAGAGCCGGAATATCGATCATCCGCGGGTCCTTTTGACCACGCCCCACCGCCAGCCAAGGACGCCACGACCTGCAACTTTAGTGGCCCCAACGGCACGATATCCTGCGTTGCCTGAAGGCCGCCCAGCAGGCTGAACTGCTTGCCCACGAGACTGGGATCGCTGGAGGAGGTGGAGGCGTATCCGCCCTGGCCGAACAGAGAAAGCTGAGTGCTGCCGGTGTTGATAAACAGATACGAGGGCTGCAGCGCGCCGGACCATTGGTCTCCGGTGGCCGTAGCGCTGCTCTTCCAGGTCATGATTCTGCCGTACTGGCCCACCAGCGCGAGTTCAAATCCAGTGCTGTTGGGATCTTTGTGGAATTGGATGTTCGAGGCGACTTGCGCACCCAGCATCCAAGGCGGTGGCTTGGGAATGGTATAGACGCGCGAGTACTGAATTAGACCCTGAGCTTGAAGCGTGAGCCACGGTGTGGGATCGGGCGGGTCTTCTTTTTTCGTTTCGCCTTTGTCGTCGCCGGTCGGCGCGGGCGGATCGCCGGGCTTGGGGTCGCGCTGGAGGGCAACGACACCATAGGTGGGTGGTACGCGGATGTGTCCGCCAGCTGTCACCACGTCCGATGCGTGTCGTGCGGTGTCTTCCTCGAGGGAGTGCGCATCGCCTATGGGCAATTGCGATGGAATACGACTCGCGACAGGTTGTTGCGCAACGTGCGCCAGTTCATGTGGGAGCGTGCGGACATTGCTATCGCGGCCCATGACAATGTGTTCGCCAACGGTATAACCGCGTGCACCGACGTCATCCGCGGAGCGCGCGCTGCGCGAATCGTCATGAATGCGGACGCGGCTGAAGTCGAAGTTGAACGCAGCGCCAAACGTTTGCTGGGAGGCGGGGTCGAGCGAGCGGCCTGGGGTGGCGAGGGTTTCATGGACCGAGCGTGGGGCGAAGGTCCGCGCCGGCACGGCGTCGCGCTTCGATTGGACGGGCTTCGACTCGGGTCTGGCAAAAGATCGCATGCCTGCCTCCTGCGCCGCTACGGTTCGACTTATATGCGCTGGGCGACGTCAACCCGTCTTGGTCGAATCAAGATCCCGAATATAAGGCACTCACCGGCCGCTATGCAATTCAGCGACAACGCGCTACTTCCGTCGTCGGGCTTCATCCTTAGCATGCCTCGCGCGCCGCGTGCGGTGTTTGACTCCAGCTTGCTGATCCGCGTGGCCTGCTCAAGCGCAGTGATCTCGACGCGTAGCGCCATGGGTGCCGCCCTCGCTCTTCAACCAGAAGGGACTCAGCGAGCCTCGATTCCCCGGACTCTACGCCGGGCGGGTTCGCCGGGCTTAACTGACTTCCCTGGTCCGTTGCTCCCCGCACCCGTTCTCAAAAAATATATTAAACAAGGCTTAACAATGAGGGCGTAGGAAATCACCGCGGCATCGCCTCAACGTAAGTTTCCATGGCCAAATACGGATGGAATTACAGGGCGCGGGCGCGCATACTTGCGCCCGCCATCCGCCGCCTGAGTTGCTGGGGGCGAGCCTGGATAGTGGCGATGACCTGCCCACCGCCCAATGGACTCATGGGGAAGGGACGATGCCGGTGATGCTCGGCCAGTCGAAAACGTTCCTGCTTGCGCGCACGCAGCTGCGCCGCTACGCCAGCTGCGACGTGCAGGTGCTGATCGAAGGCGAAACCGGCACCGGCAAGGAGCTCGCTGCGCGCGAAATCCACTATGTCAGCGCGCGTCGCGAACGTCCCTTCGTGCCAGTGAACTGCGGTGCCTTGCCGGATAATCTGATCGAGAACGAATTATTCGGTCATGAGCGCGGCGCCTATACCGATGCGAAAAGTGCGCAACCGGGCCTGATCGATCACGCGCGCGGCGGCACCTTGTTCTTCGACGAGGTCGATGCGCTTTCCAGCAAGGCGCAAGTGACCTTGCTGCGTTTTCTGGAGAACAATGAGTACCGGCCGGTCGGATGCGGTGCGGCGCGTGTATCCAATGCGCGAGTGATCGCCGCCACCAATGCGCACCTGGAGACGCAGGTAGCCACCGGGCAGTTCCGACGCGACCTGCAATACCGGCTCAATGCCTTGCACGTTCGCTTGCCACCGTTGCGCGAACGTACCGGCGATGTCGAACTGCTGGCCGAGTATTTTCTCACCGCTACTGCCGAGCGCATGGGTGGGCCAACCAAGCACTGGTCACCCGAGGCGCTGCACGCCATGGTTGCGCACGATTGGCCGGGCAACGTGCGTGAGTTGGAAAACGTGGTGCTGCGCGCCTATCTTCGTGCCGACGGCGACATGATTGATACAGCGGCACTGGGCGAGCTCTCTGACATCGTATCCGCCGCCAGCCATCGAGAGCCCTTAGTAGACGAAGCCGTGAATGGTGTTGCGGATGACGATACCGATCAGCGCTTTATCGTGGCAAAAAACCACGCCATCGTCGCCTTCGAACGCGGTTACCTGATGAGCCTAATGCGACGTGCTGGTGGCAATATCACGGAGGCCGCGAAGCTTTCAGGCACCGAGCGTCGCCAGCTCGGCAAGCTGTTGAAGAAGCACGGTATCGAGGTTCGGCAGTTTCATTAGCCCTAACCACCGGTAGCAGGCCGCCTTGCCGGGTCTGTCCGCCGGGTACACATAGCCCCGCGGCGTTGAAGCAACTGGGTCAGCGTTGACCCGACAGTACTCAAACCTCCTTCCACGAAGCGCGAACGGGCGCCCTTGCGCTCGCCGCGAGCATGGCACGCGTGTTGCCTGCAGCTTCCTCGTAGACGCGGAGGTGCCGCATGCATCGGCAAGGAAAAGAGGAGGCGCGCCTGCGCGAAGTGGAGACCACCGTGCTCGCCTATTTGCAAAAGCACCCGGAAGCGGCCGACACGCTCGACGGGATCGTCAGCTGGTGGTTGCCCCAACAGCGTTACGAAATCGACCGCGAGCGGATCGAGAGCGTGCTGAGCGAGCTGGTCACACACGGCAAGTTGCGCTGCGAGCACCTGCCCGGTGGCGCGGTGTTGTATGCGCTCAATCGTTCCGGCGGTCCGCTGCTGCATTGATTGCCTTTTGTCATCACCGAGGAAACAGCCATGCCAGTCACCCTCAGTTATCCGGGCGTCTATATCGAGGAGATTCCCAGCGGTGTTCGTACCATCACCGGCGTGGCCACGTCGATTACGGCTTTCATCGGTCGCGCGCTGATGGGCCCGACCGATGCCGATCCGGATGGTCCAGTGGTCATCAACAGCTACGGTGATTTCGAGCGCGCGTTCGGCGCGCTCGATCCGAACTATCCAATGGGCTACGCGGTGCGCGATTTCTATCTCAACGGCGGCGCGCAGGCCGTGATCGTGCGTCTGTACAAAGTCAATGGCACCAGCCCGGCGAACGCCGTGATCGCTATCCCCAACCTGCCGCTGCAGGCAGCCTCGGCTGGCAGCTGGGGCAACAA
>JBAPPP010000018.1:0-3391 GCA_049280175.1 Rhodanobacter sp. | reverse complement strand
TTTTTTGGCTGAGTACGAGCGCTAATCAGGCAGGGGGGGCATGCATGACAAAAGCAGCTGTAGCGGATGCATCGCTTTCGCTTGCCTGGGGTGCGGGGCTTTTTGCGGGAGGCTACTTGGCCCAGCTTGCTTCCAGTGCCCTGTGGGGGCCGCACACCGAAATCTACATGATCTGGTTTCCCGGAGCCGTGCTGCTTGCCGCGCTATTGAGCGCGCCGGTTGCGAGCTGGTTGCCATGCGCCTTGGGGATATTGGCCGGCATGGCTGCCATCGCACTGACGTTTCAGGCCCCGGTATTCGAAGTGGTCGTGACCGTTCTCCCGGTTGTTTTGGTGGTGCCCATCTTTGCGCGCCTCATCCTGGCCTGGCAGAGAAATGTATCGACGTTTGAAGATTTCAGACAGATCGGCGGATTTTTGATCCTGGCTGCTGTATTGCTTCCGCTAGTCAGCGGGACAGCCGTCTATCTTGTCAGCGGCTATACGACGTTGCGTGGCGTCGCGGTGGGTGGATGGCTCAACACCGTGCTCGCACACGCTCTTGGCTACATCCTCTTTGTGCCCGCCTGGTTGAGCCTGGTGCATCCCAAATGGTTGTTGCAGCGTGATAGGCGGCATTCGTCCACCGTGGCCATTGCGGTTGTACTGCTCGTTACGCTTTGGTGGACGTGGCGTGAATTTGGCGCCCAGCCCATCGTCACCCCCGTGCTGCTGATTGTGCCGGTGGGTATCGTCATCTGGGCTACGCTCCGCCTGCGCATGCCGGGGACGTGCCTGATGCTGTTGGCGATTGTTGTGATCGCCGCTGGCATGAGCCTTGATGGGAATGGCCCTTTCGTGGGCGGCGATGTCAGGCATTCGACGTTGAGCCTGCAACTGTGGGCGCTTGCGCTGTCCATCGTGTCGCTACTGTTGGCCACGCTGATCGAACAGCGTCGATCCGGGCAGCAGGCGCTGGTAACCTCGCATCGCGAGGTGCATGATCTTGCCCAGCGACTTATCGCCGCGCAGGAGCAGGAGCGCACGCGGATAGCGCGTGACCTGCATGACGACATAAGTCAGAGACTCGCATCGTCCTCGATTCAGCTTAGTGCGCTGCGCCGCCAAGTGGATCCGGCATGGCGTGGTGGCATCAGCCAGGTGCAGAACGAGCTGATCTCGCTATCGAACGACATACGCCACATTTCGCACGAGTTGCACCCAAACATGTTGCGTCAAACGGGACTTGTGGCAGCCCTGAATGAGCTCGGCGCGACTCATGGGAGGTTGGAGGGCCTCGAGATCAAGTCTCATATATCTGCGCAGGCGGATCTCCTCTATGACGAGGCAGCTTTGTGCCTCTACCGTGCGGCGCAGGAGGCGATCAGCAATGCCATTCGACATGGGCACTCTCACCACATCGTGGTATCTCTGGATGTAGGAGAATCGTTTGCGGAGTTGACTGTCGTTGACGACGGTAGAGGATTTGTAGCAGCCAAATCGGGCGAGGTCAGCATGCCTGGTCTTGGCTTGGTAAGTATTGATGAGAGGGCAAAGCTATTGGGTGGAAGTTTCGAGATTCACACCGCCTTAGGAAAAGGGACAAAAGTATGCATACGCATTCCGATTTCACCGGACCCAACGCAGTAGAGGCCCAGCGACCGCGGCTCCTCGTGGCAGATGATCACCGCATCGTTGCCGAAGGCATCAAGCACTTGCTGGAAGATGAGTTCGAGTTGCTCGATATCGTTGTCGACGGACAGGCTCTTGTCGAAGCCATACACCGATGCAAGCCGGATCTTGTCATTTCGGATATCAACATGCCGGGCTGCAATGGCCTGGACGTGCTCAAGCAGATACGAACGGCAGGCGGTAGAGTGCCCTTCATCTTTCTGACCATGCATGCCGAACCAGCCCTCGCCGCGTCGGCCATGAGCGCTGGCGCCAATGGCTACGTATTGAAGTATTCCGCAGGCGAGGACTTGCTCACGGCAGTGCACCAGGTGCTCCGCGGGGGTACCTACGTGACGCCCTCCCTGGGCGCGCGATTCGTCAGTGGTCAGCTGTACGAATTCAACAGTCTGACGGCCAAGCAACGGGAGGTGTTGCGGCTCGTCGGGCGAGGTCTCAGGTCGAAACAGATTGCAGGCGATCTCGGGATTTCAGTACGAACGGTGGAGGCCCACAAATACACGATGATGCAGATACTTAGCGTGCATTCGACGCTTGAACTGGTGCGTCGGTCAGAAGAGCTTGGCCTGCTGTTTTGAAGCATTGCAGATTGTGCTTAGATTGAAGCGGTAGTTTTACCTATTTAAATTCAGTTCAATTTCTCTAGCACGCTGCCCGGTCGCGGTTGAAACTCGTCACAGTCAATGTGGCGAATGGACAGAACCGTGGATCGAGCCACAATCATTCTCGCGGATGACCACCCGCACGTTGCCACGCAGCTTCGTTACCTGCTTGGTGAAACGTTTGAGGTGGTCGCCGTCGTGGATGATGGCCACGCGTTGGTAAATGCGGCGGCTCGGTTGCGGCCGGACATGGTGGTGACCGACATCAGTATGCCCGGCATGGACGGTATCCAGGCCGCACGCGAGATGCGCCATCGTCAACCATCCCTTCGCGTTGTATTCATCACCGTTCATGACGACGTTGCGCTTGCGCGCATCGCGATGGAGGTTGGGCAAGGCTATGTGCTGAAAGCGTCCGCAGGCGAGGAACTGGTTGAAGCGGTGACTACGGTGTTGACTGGCGGACGGTTTGTTTCTGCCTCTCTTGGGCCGCTTGATCCGTGTTGATCGCGGATCGGATATGAAAATTCCATTAATTGGGACACGTCAATTGGGCAGTTATCAGGCCTGCTGAAGATCGAAGCGTTGCATGGCAGTAGCCTGATCGGATCGCTTCGCGGATAACCCCTCATCCAGGCGAGTAGCCGTGGCAATCAATCCAGCGGAACGCGTGCGTTCTTTGGCCATCTTGCTGATTCTTTCGTTGCTGTGTGTCGCTGGACCGACATGCGCCGCGACTTCTCCGGCGTCTGACGCGCCACAAAGCAGTCCGGCCGGTCCGGCAGCCGAAGGCAACAAGCAACCTGCCAAAAAGGAATCCTGGTGGAGCCTTATGCATGATCCCAAGGATGGGGATCTGGATATGTCCCGCTGGCTGTTGCAGCACAAGGGCGCCCTTCTTGTACCCATTATCATCACAGAGCCCGCCGTGGGAAACGGCGGCGGCATCGCGGCGGTGTTTTTTCATCCGCCAAGCCAATCGCAGGATTCCAGGGACGCTGGTGAACGCATTCCGCCGGATATTTATGGCGTGGCAGCGATGAAAACCGAGAACGGCAGCAACGCTTATGGTCTCGGTGGAACATTCCACTTTGACGACGACCGATGGCGCTACAAAGG
>JBAPPP010000017.1:0-4990 GCA_049280175.1 Rhodanobacter sp. | reverse complement strand
CCGTAATACGTCGCTGCCGACGGCAGATCGGTACTGCCCAGCGCCATCTCGCCGGCCAGCAACTGCGCCAGCACGTCATGTGCGGCATCCGGGGTCGCCACGGTCACCCGTGCCAGCGGTTGCGCGGCGGCAGCCGATTTCTGGGCTGATCGCAGCGACATCTCGCCACATCCGCACAAAACCAGCGCCAGCGCCGTGAGTGCCGTAAAATGCCGCAGTTGCTTGAACTTGGCCGCCCTGCTCCGCACACTACTCTCCATTCGCCTACCCACCATTCGCACGTTTCGGCCGTTCCTGTCATCGCACGGCGTGCTTCGCCAAGCTTAGCCTACGCCGCCGACTACATCTCGCCGAGTTGCTTCTCAAACCATGCCGCTGATCGCCCTCGGACTCAACCACCTCACCGCGCCGGTCAGCCTGCGCGAACAGGTGGCGTTCGATCTGGACGCCGCCGGTGAAGCCCTGCTCGAGCTGACTCGCGAGCCGGGCGTCGAAGAGGCGCTGATCCTGTCCACCTGCAATCGCACCGAACTGTACGTCGGCGTGATGCCCGGTGCCGAGAACATTCCGCAAGCCTGGTTGAGCCGTCACCACCATCTGACTCCCGGCAAGCTGGACGAGTTCCTGTATCGGCACGATGAGCAAGACGCTGTGCGTCACATGTTCCGGGTGGCCACCGGACTGGACTCGATGGTGCTGGGCGAGCCGCAGATCCTCGGCCAGGTGAAGGACGCGTATCAGCAAGCACGCGACGCGCAGGCGCTGCGCGCGCCGTTGGATCGGTTGCTGCAGCACACCTTCTCGGTTGCCAAGAGAGTCCGCACTGACACGCGCATCGGCGCACACACGGTATCGGTCGCCTTCACCGCGGTGCGGCTGGCCGAACAGGTGTTCACCGATCTCAAGCAGGCCTGCGTGCTGCTGATCGGCGCTGGCGACACCATCGAACTGGCGGCGCGCCACCTGTCCGACAAACAGGCACGGCGGCTGATCGTCGCCAACCGCACCCTGGAAGCCGCGCAGGAACTGGCCGGTCGCTACGGCGGTTACGCGATTGCACTGGCCGACCTGCCGCAGCACCTGGCCGAGGTCGACATCGTGATCTCCTCCACCGCCGCGCGGCAGCCGCTACTGACCCGCGCCATGGTCGAAAAGGCCATGGCGACGCGGCGGCGCAAGCCGATGTTCATGGTCGACATCGCGGTACCGCGCGACATTGAAGCGAGCGTGGGCGAACTGCCTGACGTGTACCTGTATGGCATCGATGACCTGCGCCAGGTGATCGACGACAACCGCCGCTCACGCGAAGCCGCCGCTCGCGAAGCCGGCGCCATCATCGACTTGCAGGTCGATCGCTACATGGCGTGGCGCCGCGCGCTCACCCTGAAGAATCCCGCGCTGGACATGCGCCAGCATGCGGAGGTCTATCGTGACGAAGTGCTGGACAAGGCCCGCGCCATGCTCGCCCGCGGCAAGCCCGCGGACGAGGCACTCGCGTTTCTCGCCAACACGCTGACCAACAAGCTGCTGCATCATCCCAGCGCACGCTTGCGCGAAGCCGCGCTGAGCGGCGACCTGGAGCTGCTGCACGCTGCAGGCAGGCTGTACGGGCGCGACGAAGATCAGGCGACACCGGACGAGCCCCAGACGGGGGAGCGGTAGCGAAAGCGGCTGGCTGCCGCTGTTCGACTGCGCATGCAACGGCAACGGCCTCATCAGCCCTGCCCCTCGTCCCTCACCACTCGCCCCTATCCATCCATGACCCCATCGATACGCCGCAAGCTCGAAGCACTGGCCGAACGCCATGAGGAGATCGGCCTGCTGCTGAGTCAGCCCGAGGTGCTCACCGACAACGCCCGTTTTCGCGCACTCTCACAGGAATACGCGCAGCTCGAACCGGTCGCCAACTCACTGCGTGAGCACGACCACGCCGAACGCGAACTGATCCAGACGCGCGTCATGCTCGATGATCCCGAAATGCGCGAGATGGCGGCCGATGATGTACGTCGGCTGGAGCAGCGACTGCTCGATCTTGACAGCGAACTGCAGCTCCTGCTGCTGCCGAAGGATCCGCGTGACGAAGCGAATCTCTACCTCGAAGTGCGTGCCGGTACCGGTGGCGACGAAGCGGCAATCTTCGCCGGCGACCTGTTTCGCATGTACGTGCGCTACGCCGAAAGCCGGCGCTGGCACGTCGAAATTCTCAGCGAGCACGCCGGCGAACACGGTGGCTACAAGGAAGTCGTCGCCCGCGTCGAAGGCAACGGTGCGTATTCGCAGCTGAAGTTCGAATCCGGTACCCACCGCGTGCAGCGCGTACCTGAAACCGAATCGCAGGGGCGTATCCACACTTCAGCGGCGACTGTCGCGATCCTGCCTGAACTCGACGAGATCGACGAGATCGAGATCAACCCCGCCGACCTGAAGACCGACACATTCCGCGCGTCCGGTGCGGGCGGCCAGCACGTCAACAAGACCGACTCGGCGATCCGCATTACCCATCTGCCGACCGGCACCGTGGTGGAGTGTCAGGAAGAACGCAGCCAGCACAAGAACCGTGCCCGTGCGATGAGCCTGCTCAAGGCGCGTCTGCTCGATGCGGAACGCGGCAAGCAGAATGCCGCACAAGCCGAAGCACGACGGTTGCAGGTCGGCTCCGGTGATCGGAGTCAGCGCATCCGAACCTACAACTATCCGCAGGGCCGCATCACCGACCACCGCATCAACCTCACGCTTTATCGCCTGCCCGAAATCATGCAGGGCGATCTGCGCGAACTGGTCGACACGCTAACCCGTGAGCATCAGGCCGACGAACTGAAATCCCTCGCGGACGTCTGAGTCGCGGCCGGCGATGCCCCTCCCTGCTTGTAGGGAAAGGAGTAAGCCCGCGGCGTGATGCCGCACTGCGTTTCGCCCGCGCTTAGGATCGGCTTTTTGCCCCTCCCCCTGCTTGCCCCGAAGAGGGACTTCCTTCGGTCGCAGGGGGAGGTTGGGAGGGGGTGCGTTTGTTCCTCGGGCCAAGAGCGACCCCACCCCAACCCTCCCCTGCGAGCAGGGGAGGGAGTCATTCCACCCGGGCGCGCAGAAAACTCGCGATTTCGCTCCGCCAAGCTTGGCGGTTTCATCAGCGTGGGTTAGCTTGGTGCAGATGAACATCAGCACTCACTCCGATCCCGAAGCCGTCATCGGCCAGCTCGTTCCGTTGCTTCAGCAAGGCGACTTCACTGCGGCGGAAGTGTTCGCGGCGCGGGCACGACAGGAGTTCCCGTTCGACGGCGAACTGGCCCGTCTGCATGGCGTTGCATTGTTGCAATTGCAGCGGCGGCCCGAAGCGCTGATCGCGCTTGAGCGTGCGGCCGAACTGGCGCCCGCCAGTGTCGAAGTGCAATGCAATCTCGCCAGCTTTGCCATGCAGAACAACAACCCCGACGCAGCCATCGAACGCTTGCGCGCGACCTTGCGCCGCGCGCCCGGCCATCCTGCCGTGCTGCAAGGCCTCGGCAACGCCTTGATGGCCGCTGCCCGCTATTCGCAGGCGCGGGAATCCTTTGCGATGGCCACCCATGGCGCGCCGCAAAACCCGGGACTGCGCCTGAACCTGGCCGCGGCCGAACTACAGCTTGGCCATTCCGAGCAGGCGGAAATCTATGCGCGCGAGGTGCTTTATATGGCGCCATCGTTCGATGCCGCCTATGCCTTGTTAGGTCACATCTTGCGTGCGCAGGGACGCGCGCAGGAAGCCGCCGACGCCTACCAGCGCGCCGAACGACTTGCGCCAGCGAATCCGCAGCATGCATTTCATCTGGGCCTGATGCTGGACGAATGCGGTCGGCTTGACGCAGCCGTACATGCGTACGCGCGCGCGTTGCAGCCCGGCACCGGTTACGGCGCGGCGTTGAGCCAGTTGGTATTCGCCAAGCGCCGGCTGTACGACTGGCAAGAACTGGATGAATGGAGCAAGCAATTGCATCGGGCGGTTGCCGATGGTCGCGAAGGCGTTACGCCATTCGCGTTTCTAGCCGAAACAGCGAGTGCAGCCGAACAGCGCCGTTGCGCAACAACATTCGCCCGAGGCATCGAGCAAAGCACAGCAGCGCAGCGACAGCAGCTCGGCCTGAGTCCAGCGATCGCCAGGCCCGATGCGCCGATCCGGGTCGGCTTCGCCGCCGATGGTTTTGGCGAACATGCCACCGGACTATTGGTCGTCGCGATGTTTGAAGCTCTGGCCACGCACACCGAACTTGAAATTCACCTGTTCGCGACGGCGCCAAGCGATGATGGGTCGATCCGTCGACGACTGGAAACGGCTGCACGCATGCATGACGTGGCCAATCTTACCCATACTCAAACGGCACACGAGATTCGCGCTGCCGGGATCGAGGTGCTGTTCGACCTGACCGGATATTGCGGAAAGGGCAGTGCCGAATTGTTCGCCCTGCGCGCAGCGCCGGTGCAGGTCAACTGGCTGGCCTATCCGGGTACTTCCGGCGCCCCATGGATGGATTACGTGCTGGCCGACGCGGTGGTATTGCCCGCGGCGCAGCGCGCTGACTACAGTGAACAGGTGTTGCGTCTACCACGCTGCTTCCAGCCCAACGACACGACGCGCGTGCTTGCCGCGCCACCCTCGCGAGCAGAATGCGGACTGCCCGCACACGGCACTGTCTACGCGTGCTTCAACAACGCCTACAAAATCAATCCGGCTGGATTCGCGCGCTTTATGCGGATCCTGCAGCAAGTTCCCGACAGCGTGCTGTGGCTGCTGTCTGGTCCGGCTGGCGCGGACGATCGCCTGCGCGCAAAAGCTGCCGCGCTGGGCGTTTCAGCGGAGCGACTGGTGTTCATGCCGCGCCTGCCGCACGTCGACTACCTGGCGCGCTTCGCGCATGTCGACCTGTTCCTCGACACCCTGCCTTACAACGCGCACACCACCGCGTCCGACGCCCTGTGGGCTGGCTGTCCGCTACTCACCTGCATTGGTGACACGTTT
>JBAPPP010000016.1:0-2013 GCA_049280175.1 Rhodanobacter sp. | reverse complement strand
ACATCCGCCGGTGAGCTCGATGACTTCGGTCGCCAGCTGCGAAGAGTGGCAGACCATCGGGTCACGCTGGACGAGAAGATCCTGCAGCGACTGCCCGATCTCGACTACGCAGACATCGGGCGGGGTTACCTTGCGCAGACCCAATGGAGGGCGCCGGGCGCAAAGTTCTTCATCGACAAGCTGCCGCGGAACTGGATGATCGCAGGGATCATGCGCCGCGCACTGCCGCAGGCGCGCATCCTGAATCTGGTGCGCGAGCCGATGGACGTGTGCTTCTCCAACTATCGTGCGCTGTTGGGCGACTCCTTCCCCTACAGCTATGACCTGGGTGCACTGGCGGAGCACTACATGCAATACCGACGCGTGCTAGCGCATTGGCACCGTGCCATGCCGGGGCAGATTCTGGATGTGGAGTACGCCGACCTGGTTCGTCAACCGGAGGAGACGGCGCGCAAGGTATTTGCGTTTTGCGGACTGGACTGGGAACCCGGTTGCGTGGATCTCACGCGTAACAAATCGGTGGTCGCCACGCTCAGCATGGTGCAGGTGCGCGAGCCGATCCACACCCGCTCCTTTGAAGAATGGCGACCGTACGAGCATCACCTGGCGAAGCTGCGCGAGACGATTTCCGGCTGACTTTGCCGCGCTGTCGTCATCGCGGCTTGCTCGGGCGCAATGGCACCCGAGCAAGCTGTTCAACGGTCGAGGCTGATGCCCAACGCCTCGCGTAGCGGATCGAGCAACGCGCCGTAACGCGGCGCGCTCGCGGTGTCCTGACGCAGCGGTTCGCGAACCTGAGTTGCGCTGGGCGAGCGGATCTCCCGTTCGGTTTCATGAAACTGCAGGCACGCCGGTTCGAATGGCAGGCCGCAGAATTCCAGCAGCTGGCGAATCTGGATTTCCGGATCGGCGAGCAAACCCTCATAGCTGTGCTCGTAGACGCGTGCGGGGCTCAGCTCGGACCAATGACGCACGCTGCGATCGAAGTCGCGCCAGAAGCTGGCCAGGTCGCTGAACGTGCGCGAGTACTCATTGTTTGCCAGATGTTGGCGATAGCAGGAGAAGCAGTTTTCCAGTGGATCGCGACGGCAACAGATGATGCGCGCCGCAGGCAGCATGGCTCTTATGGCGCCGATGTACATCCAGTTGTTCGGCAATTTATCGATGAAGACCGGGCGCTGTTGCCGCCAGTGCGCAGTGCGCTCCAGATAGCGCCGGCCGAGTCGTTCCCAGTCCTCCGGCTGCATCGCGCCGACCCACTGGGGAAAGGGTTTGCCCCGACGCCGCGATTCTTCCGCCAGCACCAGTGGAAGATCGGGCAGCTCGCCGGCGCCTTCGACCGACGAATGAGAGGCGAGGATCTGTTCGACCAGCGTCGAGCCGGACCTCGGCAGACTGACGATGAAGATCACCTCATCGCCGAGTGCTTCGGCGGCGGGAACCGGCGCCGGCTCGAAAGCCTGATTCACCGCGCTGATGCTTGCGGAAAATGCGGCGGCATTCCACTGCTGTCGTCCACGTGCCACGGCATTGGCCTGGGCGAGCGCAGCGAGCGATTCAGCATAGCGGCCGGCGTCGTCCAGCGCCTTGGCTAGCGCGAAACCCATGGCGATCAGATCGTCTTCACTCGCACGCGGCTGCTGCATCGCTGCCTGCATGCGTTCGATGTCACCCTCGGCAAAACGCGTCGTCTTGAGATCGGCCAGGCCCCACCAGGCCATGCCGGCCCAGGGCTGCTCCGTGAGCACCTTGCGATACTCCGCCGCGGCCTCATTGGCTTGGCCGCGGGTGCGCAGCATGTCGCCCAGCAAGGCACGTGCGGCCACATGATCCGGCGCCAGCGTGACCGCGCGCTGCAAGGCGACCACTGCCTCGTCGCTGCGCACACACCGGGTCAGCATCACGCCAAGGTTGTACCAGGCGATCGCCAGATCGGGTTGCAGTTCGCAACAACGCTGCAGTGAGGCAATCGCGGCATCGAAGTCGCCGACGCTACCCTGCAGGGTACCCATG
>JBAPPP010000015.1:0-13062 GCA_049280175.1 Rhodanobacter sp. | reverse complement strand
TCGCCACCCAGCCCGGGCACACCGCGTTGACCACGATGCCGCTGCCGTCCAATTCGACCGCGAGCGAGCGCGTATAGGCATTCAGCGCGGCCTTGGACGTGCGATAGGCGACGCAGTTGCTGCCGTTCGATCCGGTGGCACCGCAACCGCTGGAAACATTCACGATGCGGCCGTAGGCATGCTTACGCATGAGCGGCAGCATCGCGCTGGACAGGCGCCACGCGCCGAACAGATGCGTATCGAGCGCGTCACGCGCCGGCGCGATATCGGTCGTGCTGGCATTGGCCTCGCGGTCGTAGTGACCACCGGCATTGTTGACCAGCACATCGAGCCGGCCGTAACAGGTGTCGATCCAATGGGCCAGCGCATCGACCTGATGCTGCCGCGTTACATCCAGCGTGACCGCGATCACCTCACCGGGTGAGCCCGCGAGCTGACGGGCGGCGCGACGACCCTTTTCGAGATCGCGCGCGCCGAGCAGCACCGTCATGCCGCGTTCGCTGAGCTGCCGCGCCACCTCGAAACCGATGCCGCGATTGGCGCCGCTGACCAACGCCACGCGATAGATCGGGGCGATGGCCGGCGTGGAGATCTTTGCCGCCGTACTCATGGCGCAGCGTTGTTCGCGGCTTGGGCAACGGCGCTGCAATGTTCATCGCCACAGGCCTGCCAGCCACCACCGAGCGCCTTGTACAGCGCGACGGCGCGGGTGTTGATCGATGCCTCGGCCTGGGCCAGATCATCCTCGGCGGAAAGCTGCGTACGCTCGGCGTCCAGCAGTTCGAGGAAGCTGGTGGCGCCTTCCTGATAGCGCACCCGCGCAAGATCCGCGGCGCGTTTGCTCTGTGTACTCTGGTCGATCAGGTGATCCACCCGTACCCGTTGCTGGTTGAACCCGGTGACCGCGTTGTCGATGTCCTCGATCGCCAGCAGCACGCTTTGCTGGTAGTTCGCCTGCGCCGCATCGGCGCGTGCTTCGCTGGCATGCAGGTTGGCGCGAACCCGCTGGACGTTCAGGCCGGGCCAGCTGATGCTCGGCGCGAGCGACCATGCACGCGTCGATGGGCCGCCGAAATTATTGCTGCTGCCGGCCAGGAAGCCGAGGAAGCCGCCCAGCGTGATGTGCGGAAAGAAATCCGCCTTGGCCACGCCAATGCGTGCGGTAGCGGCCGCATATTCGCGTTCGGCGATGCGCACGTCCGGCCGGCGTGTCAGCACGTCGCCGGCGTCGCCGATCGGCAGGCTGATCGCGATCGGAGTGAAACTCTTCGCCGAGACATCGATGTCGAGTTCGCCCGGTCGCTCGCCCAGCAGCACGGCGAGTCGGAACTCGCTGGCACTGACTTCCGTCTGCAGTACCGGCAGTTGCGCTTGCACCGCGCTGAGGCGTGCCTTCGCGCTGGCCACGTCTTGTTCCGAACCGGAACCGAGTTGCTCGCGCACTTCGGTCAGGTGCGTGGTCTGCTGCAGGTTGTCGATGTCGCGCTGTGCGATGTCGAGTCGCAACTGACTACCGCGCAATTCGAAATAGTTGCGCGCCACTTCGGCCAGCAGGGTGACCTGGGCATTCTGCAGCGCCGCATCGCTGGCGCCGAGATCCGCACCAGCCGCTTCCACCGAACGCCGCACACCGCCGAACAAATCCACTTCCCATGAGGCGTCGAAACCGGCCTGATAGGTGGTGACGGTGGTGCGCTGATCAGTGAAGCCCGGCTCCTGACCGCGAGCACGGGTGTAGTTCAGATCGGTGTCCACGGTCGGCAGTTGGTTGGACTTGGCATTGCTGAGCAGCGCGCGCGATTCATGCAGTCGCGCCACCGCGATGCGCAGATCCAGATTGTTCGTGGCGGCACGCTGGATCAGCGCATCCAGCGTCGGGTCGTTGAACTGCTTCCACCAGGCGGCCTGGAATTGCGCGTGGCTCTCCTGCGCGGCATCGAACCCCTGCAGCTGCGACGTCGCTGGGGGCACCCGGTGATAGTCCGGACCGACGCTGGCACAGCCAGCGAGGATCAGTGCTGCGCTCAGCGCGGCAATTTTGAGTAAAGTTTTCATATCAATGTTCTCCAGCGCCGGAACGGTGCACGTGTGACCCGAAGCGTTCCGTCAGGCCGTGGATGACGCCGTAGAGCAAAGGCGTGTAGATCAGCCCGGGCAGGGACACGCCTAGCATGTCCGAGACCACGGCCACACCGACCGCGGCGATCTTGAGCATGGGCTCCATCTCAGTGACCCTCCAGCGGCAGCAGGGCGTGCGCAGCAGCATGCTCACGTGCCCGCGCTTCGCGACGTTCGACCAACGCGCGAATGAGGACGTAGAACAGTGGCGTGTAGACCAGCCCGAACAGGGTCACGCCGAGCATGCCGGAGAACACCGCCACACCCATCGCATGACGCATCTCGGCACCAGCACCGTGCGAAGTGACCAGCGGCACCACGCCCATGATGAACGCGAACGAGGTCATCAGGATCGGGCGCAGGCGCAACCGGGCTGCTTCCAGCACGGCCTCATGGCGAGCCATGCCTTCATGCTGGCGTTCGCGGGCAAACTCGACGATCAGGATCGCGTTCTTGCACGCCAGTCCCACCAGTACGATCAATCCGATCTGGGTGAAGATGTTGTTGTCGCCACCACTGAGCCACACACCGGCAATTGCGGACAACAGCACCATCGGCACGATCAGGATCACCGCCAGCGGCAGCGACCAGCTCTCGTACAGCGACGACAACACCAGGAACACCAGCAGCACGCACAACGGAAACACCAGGATCGCGGTATTGCCGGCGAGGATCTGCTGATAGGTCAGTTCGGTCCACTCGTAGCTGAAGCCGTTCGGCAGGTTGTCCTTCGCCAGTTTTTCCATCGCCGCCTGAGCCTGGCCGGAACTGAAGCCGGGCGCAGGTCCGCCGTTGATTTCGGCAGTCGGATAGCCGTTGTAGTGCTGCACGCGATCCGGTCCGGCACCTTGCTGCACGGTGACGAACGAACCCAGCGGCACCATCTGGCCCTGCGCGTTGCGCGTCTTCAATTGCAGGATGTCCTGCGGCGAATGGCGGAACGCCGGGTCAGCCGACACGTTGACCTGATAGGTGCGGCCAAAACGGTTGAAGTCGTTGACGTAGAGCGAGCCCAGATAGGCCTGCATGGCCTGATAAACATCGGCCAGGTTGATGCCTTCGGCCTTAGCCTTCTCGCGATTCACGTCCGCGTCCACCTGCGGCACGTTGACCTGGAAGCTTGAGAACAAGCCGGCCAGTGCCGGCACCTTCTGGCTGGCGGCGATCAGGCCCTGGCTTTGCTTGTACAACTCATCGAAACCACGGTCGCCACGATCCTCGATCTGCAGGCGGAAGCCACCGATCGTGCCCAGCCCCATCACCGGCGGCGGTGGGAACACCGCAATATAGGCATCCTGGATTGCTGCGTATTTCTGATTCAGTGCAGCAGCAATCGCACCCGCCGACAGCGAGGCATCGCGACGCTCTTCGAATGGCTTCAACGTGACGAACACGATGCCGGCGTTGGTGCTATTGGTGAAGCCATTGATCGACAGGCCAGGGAACGCCACTGCGTGCTCCACGCCAGGCTGCTTCAATGCGATCTCGCTCATCCGACGTATCACATCTTCGGAGCGATCGAGCGAGGCGGCGTCGGGCAGTTGTGCAAACGACACCAGGTACTGCTTGTCCTGCCCCGGCACGAAGCCGGTCGGCACGTGGGAAAAGCCGAGCCAGGTCAAGCCGATCAGGCCGGCATACAGCACCAGCGCGATCGAGCCTTTGCCAAGCAGACGCTTCACGCCACCGACGTAGCGTTCCGAGCCGCGATGGAACATGCGGTTGAACGGCCGGAACAGCCAGCCGAATGCGCGATCGATCCCGCGCGTCAGACGGTCCTTCGGTGCGTCATGACCCTTCAACAGGATCGCCGCGAGCGCCGGGCTGAGCGTCAGCGAATTAAATGCGGAGATCACCGTGGAGATCGCGATGGTCAACGCAAACTGGCGATAGAACTGACCAGTGAGGCCACTGATGAATGCGGTCGGGATGAACACCGCGCACAGCACCAGTGCAGTGGCAACGATCGGGCCGGTGACCTCGTGCATCGCCTTGCGCGTCGCCTCTTTCGGCGACTGCCCGAGCTCGATGTGCCGCTCGACATTTTCCACGACCACGATCGCATCATCGACCACGATGCCGATGGCCAGCACCATGCCGAACAGGGACAGCGCGTTAAGCGAAAAGCCGATCAGGTACATCACCGCGAACGTGCCGATCAGCGACACCGGCACAGCGACCAGCGGAATGATCGACGCGCGCCAGGTCTGCAGGAACAGGATCACCACCAGTACCACCAGCAGGATCGCTTCCAGCAAGGTGTGCACCACCGCCTCGATCGAGCCGCGCACAAACACGGTCGGGTCGTAGACGATGCTGTAGTCGACGCCCTGCGGGAACTCCTTCTTCAGCTGCGCCATCGTGGCGCGTACTTCGTCGGAGATCTGGATCGCGTTGGAGCCCGGCCGGGCGAAGATCGGCAACGCCACCGCCGGCTTGTTGTCGAGCAGGCTGCGCAGGGCGTAGGTGTCCGCGCCAAGATCGACCTTGGCGATGTCGCGCAGATGGGTAACGCCACCGTTCGCATCGGTGCGCACGATGATGTTGCGGAAGTCCTCCTCGTTGATCAACCGGCCACGTGTATTGATGTTGAGCTGGAACGCCGAGTTGGTCGGACCGGGTGGTGCATTCAGCGCACCGGCGGCGACCTGTACGTTCTGCTCGCGGATCGCGTCGATCACATCGCCGGTGGTGAGTCCGCGCACGGCCAGCTTCTGCGGATCCAGCCATACACGCATGCTGTATTCGCCAGCGCCGAAGATTTGCACGTCGCCCACGCCGTCGAGCCGGCCCAGCACATCCTTCACATGCAGTCGCGCGTAGTTCGACAAATAGAGCATGTCGTAACGCTGATCGGGTGAAGTCAGGTGCACCACCATGGTGAGGTCGGGCGAACTCTTCTGGGTGGTCACACCGAGGCGCTGTACTTCTTCCGGCAGCTTGGGCAAGGCTTGCGCAACGCGGTTCTGCACATCGACCTGGGCGGTGTTGAGGTCAGTGCCGAGCGCAAACGTCACGGTCAGCGTCACCGCGCCGTCGCTGGTTGCCTGCGATGAGCTGTACAGCATGCCTTCCACGCCGTTGATCTGCTCTTCCAGCGGCGTGGCGACGGTTTCGGCGATGACTTTCGGATTGGCGCCGGGATAGCTGGCGTGCACCACCACGGTGGGTGGCACGACTTCGGGGTATTCGCTGATCGGCAATTTGAACACCGCGATGCTGCCGCAAATCACGAATAGCAGCGACAGCACGGCGGCCATGATCGGCCGATCGACGAAAAACTGGGCAATGTTTTTCATGGTGTGGGAATCAGTCCTGCGAACGCTTGTTCTTGTCGGCGGTGGCGGCCGCCGCCGCCGCGACAGCCAGGGCGATATGCTCGTCGTCATGGATCAATGCCGGCCTTGCCGTATTGGCGTCGACGAGTGCCTTGTCGCTGTCGGTGAGGCGGTATTGCATGGCCACCTTTTGCGGGTTGACCTCGACGCCAGGGCGCACGTGCTGCAGGCCGTTGACGATCACTACGTCGTTGGCGTCCAGGCCGCTGTCGATCACCCGCAGGCCGTCGAACAGCGGGCCGGTGCTGACCTTGCGGTATTGCACCTTGCGATCCTTGTCGACCACATAGACGAACTGGTTGCCCAGGTCGGTGCCGATCGCGCGATCGTCCACCAGCAGACGCGGGCGAGCCTGGCCGCTCTGCAGTTGCACGCGGGCATACAGGCCCGGTGTGTAGAGGCCATCGTGGTTATCGAACACCGCGCGCAGCCGCATCGTGCCGGAGTCGATGTGCAGTTGGTTGTCGACGAAGTCGAGACGACCTTCATGCGGAAAACCGGGTTCGTCGGCCAGACCCATGGTGGCCTCGATCCGCGCATTGCCGCCGGCCTGGACCGCGCGTGCACGCAGATGGTCGAGCTTGAGCCAGGTCTGTTCGTCCACGTCGAAGTAGACATAGACCGGGTTCACCGTGACCACGCTGGTCAACACGTCGCTGCTGGTGACCAGGTTGCCGGCCGTGATGCGGATATTGCTGACGCGACCGTCGATCGGCGAACGTACCTGGGTGAAATCCAGGTTGAGTCGCGCGGAAGCAAGCGCAGCGGTGCTGGCGGCCAGTTGCGCACGAGCACTCTGCTCGGCGGTGTCCTGGTTGTCAGCATCCTGCTGTGCCACCGCGTGCTGTGCGAGCAGCATCACTGCGCGTCGCTGATTGGTGATGGCCAGATTCAAGGCGGCCTGGGCCTGCGCCTGGTTCGCGCTGAGCCGATCGACCTCGGCCTGATACGGGCGCGGATCGAGCTGGAACAGCACGTCGTCCTTGTGCACCAGCGCACCTTCCTGGAAGTGCACCGACTCCACGAAGCCGCCAACCCGCGGCTGAACTTGCACGGTGTCGACAGCTTGCAGCCGGCCGGTGAATTCGGCGCTGTCGCTGACCTGGCGGGTCAGCGCCTGAGCCACTGTCACTTCCGGTGGAGCATCGGCGGCAGTCGGGGTCTGCGCATGGCTGTTGCTGCCATGCAGGAGAACCCAGCTTCCAGCGATCGCCACGGCGACCAGGGTGGCCAGCATCCATTGGTTTTTCATGTTGCGCTCCCAGAACGTTGGTTGCCGGGCGCACGTCCCCGGCGAAGGACCGGGAGAATAGGTGAACTATCGGGTATAGAAAATCCGTTTCTTGTGCATTACACTCGTGATCCGCAGTCACGAATCGACCAGGAAGTGAAGCTATGGAAGACTTTTCCGCAATTTCGACCTTCGTTCGCGTGGTCGAGGCCAAGAGCTTTGCCGCCGCTGCCGCGCAGCTGGAAATGACCCCCTCCGGCGTCAGCCGCGCGGTGGCCCGACTGGAAACCCAGCTCGGCGCGCGGCTGCTGTTCCGATCGACCCGATCGCTGCGTTTAACCGACGATGGGGCCTCGTTCTATGCACGTTGCAAGGAGATCCTTACCGATCTGACCGAAGCGACCGAGGCGTTGGGGCATGCCCGCAGCCATCCAGTAGGCAAGCTGCGGGTGGCTGCAAAGTCGGCGATCGGCCGCGCTGTGCTGATCCCCAACCTGGCGGAGTTCGAGGCGCGCTATCCGGATATCCGGCTGGAGCTGGCGATGAGCGATTACCACTTCGATCTCAACGAAGAAGGCTATGACTGCGCCATCCGGATGGGGGAACTGGAAGACTCCAACCTGATCGCGCGCAAGCTCGGCTACTCCAACAATGTGCTGTGTGCCGCACCCGGGTACCTGCGCAAGCACGGCGCGCCGCGCAGCATCGATGACCTGAAGCAGCATCGCTGTATCAACTATGTTTTTCCGAATACCGGCAAGCCCTATCAATGGCAGTTCGAGACGCCCAGTGGGCTGGTTGGCCTGGACATCGACGCGCACCTGCTGATCAATGATGGCGAGTCGATGATCCAGGCGGCGGTGGCCGAACTGGGCATCGTCCAGATTCCGCATTACCTCGCCGCCAGCGCATTGGCCAAGGGCCAGCTGGAGATTGTCATGACCGACACGATCTCCACGGGTTCACCGGTGTGGATCGTCTATCCGCAGAAGCGCCACCTGTCGGCGCGGGTGCAGGCATTCATCGAATGGGTGAGCGAGCTGTTCCAGCGCTCCTGTGAGCCGCAGTGCCGCATGACGGCGCGGATCAATGCCGAAATGGCCGAACGTGGCGAGCGGGTGGCGGAGGCGGCGTAGGCCCTGCGGGGACTTATAGAACACCTCGAAAAACGACCGTCATTCCTGCGAAGGCAGAAGGCGCTCTTCAACAGCGAAGCTGGTCAATCCAGCGCTCTTGCTCTTCGAGAGCCCGAGGGCACTGGATCCCTGCCTTCGCAGGGATGACGGGCTAGGTTCCCTTACGCGCCAGCTGGTACCAGCAGCAACAACGCCGCGCCGAGCGCGATGCGGTAGATCGCGAACGCGGTGAAGCGATGGGTGCGGATGTAGCCAAGCAGCCACTTCACCGCGATGAAGCCGACGATCAGCGAAACCACGAAGCCGACGATCAGCGCTGTCCAGTCCTCGTGCGCGGCGCCGCCGTCCTTCAGCACCTTCAGCAATTCGTAACCGGTGGCCGCATACATGGTCGGAATGCCGACCAGGAACGCGAACTCGGTGGCGGCCGCACGATTGCTGGTGCCCGCCAGCATGGCGGTGAAGATCGTCGCGCCCGAGCGCGACGTTCCGGGGAAAATGCCAGCCACGATCTGCGCGAAGCCGACCAGGATCGCCACCCGCCAGGTGATCTCGGTGCGATCGACCTGGCGTGCCGCAAGCTGCTCGGCAGCGATGATCCAGAAGCCTCCGATCAATAGCGCCCACGCAATTGGCGTCACCGTCTCCGGCAGCTTGAAGCCGTAATGGGTGACGACCAGACCGAGCACACAGGTGATCAAGAACGCCACGATCAGCTTGAGCAGGTAATCGCGATTGGCCGGCACGCGCCATTGCGTGAACAACTGCCAGATGCGCGCCCAGTAAATCAGCGTGATGGCGAGAATCGCGCCGGCCTGGATCCCCACATTGAACAGATCCGAGCGCGCACCGAGGCCGAATTTTTCGGCAATCAGCAGATGACCGGTGCTGGAAATCGGCAGAAACTCGGTAACGCCTTCGATGATGCCAAGCAGGATGACGTGCAGCAGGTTGGTCACAGGTCAGTTCCGGATGTTGGTTGGACGGACGCCGGCGGTGTCCGGCCAACGAGAGGTGCCATAGCTTAAGGGCTTTGCGCGTGCGAAAGATGGCCGTCCGGTGGCGCACTGCAGCCACGATAAAGGTGCGTCCGTATGCACCACAATAGTGCAAGTGATCGCGAAATCCTGTCGGCATTTGGTGCTATCTTTGGCGTTCGCACCCGCTGTGATGCCCGCCAACGCTTGCGCCGCAACGGTTTCATGGCATGGCACAAGCTTTGCTATAAAGCTTCATTCCTTCCACTCCCGAGGCTCCCCCGATGTCCGCCAATAAAGTGCTCGATCTGATCCAGGAACACGAGGTCGAGTTCGTCGACTTCCGCTTTGCCGACATGCTTGGCGTGCATCACCACGTCACCTTCCCGGCCCATGCGATCGACGAGTCGACGTTCGAGGACGGCAAGATGTTCGACGGTTCCTCGATCACGGGCTGGAAGGGCATCAACGAGTCGGACATGGTGCTGATGCCGGATCCGGAGACCGCCCATCTCGATCCCTTCAGCTCGCACACCCAGTTGATCCTGCATTGCGACGTGCTCGAGCCGTCGACCATGCAAGCCTATGGCCGCGACCCGCGCTCGATCGCCAAGCGCGGCGAAGCGTTCCTGAAATCCACCGGCATTGCCGACACCGCGTTCTTCGGCCCGGAGCCGGAGTTCTTCATCTTCGACTCGGTGCGCTGGCAGAACGACATGGGCCGCGTGTTCTACGAGATCGGCTCGCAGGAAGCGGCATGGAGCTCGCGCTACAAGTACGACGGCGACAACACCGGCCATCGCCCGGGCGTGAAGGGCGGCTACTTCCCGGTCAGCCCGGTGGACTCGCTCGGCGATCTGCGCGCTGACATGTGCAAGGTGCTCGAGTCGCTCGGCCAGAAGGTGGAAGTGCATCACCACGAAGTGGCGAACGCGGGCCAGTGCGAGATCGGCGTGAGATTCAACACGCTGGTGCAGAAGGCCGACGAACTGATGACGATGAAGTATGTCATCAAGAACGTCGCGCACCAGAACGGCAAGACCGCCACTTTCATGCCCAAGCCGATCGTCGGTGACAACGGCAGCGGCATGCACGTGCATCAGTCGCTGTCGAAGAACGGCGAGAACCTGTTCGCCGGTGACCTGTACGGCGGCCTGTCGCAGCTCGCGCTGTGGTACATCGGCGGCATCTTCAAGCACGCACGGGCGATCAATGCGTTCGCGAACTCCACCACCAACAGCTACAAGCGTCTGGTGCCGGGCTACGAAGCGCCGGTGATGCTGGCCTACTCGGCACGCAACCGTTCCGCGAGCTGCCGTATCCCGTACGTGGCCAGCCCGAAGGGTCGTCGTATCGAGGTGCGCTTCCCCGATCCGATGAACTCCGGCTACCTGGTGTTCACCGCGCTGATGATGGCCGGCCTCGACGGCATCATCAACAAGATCGACCCGGGCGCACCGGCCGACAAGGATCTGTACGACTTGCCGCCGGAAGAAGAGAAGAACATCCCGCAGGTGTGCTCCAGCCTCGACCAGGCACTGGAAGCGCTGGACAAGGACCGCGACTTCCTCAAGGCCGGCGGCGTGTTCACCGACGACTTCATCGACGCCTACATCGAAGTGAAGATGAAGGAAGTCACCCGCTACCGCGCCAGCACCCATCCGATCGAGTTCCAGATGTATTACGGCATCTGATCGCGGCGACATTGCGATGGCGAAAGACAACGGGCGCTTTCGGCGCCCGTTGTTGTTTCCGTACACCGTGTCGGTCCACTTGCGACCCACAACAGAAATCAAAGGATCCGTAAGATGTCGCGGAAGCGTAACGTCCCGGCCTCACCATGGAAGATTCACATGGAAGTAGGGGGATGTATGCGGAAGGCAGTGAACTTATTGATGCTACCCGTTTGGTCGATCATTGGCGGAATCATCTTGGTCATCTTTGGCTGCATTGCCGTGATCGATTACTTCGCCCATCCTGAAAAAGTGTGAGTGACTAGCTCAATGTGATCTATCGCGAAGGGACGACGGCGGTTGGACCAGCGTGCCGGGCTGTAAAGCCGAGCCAGGCGTTCGACTTGATGACCGTCTCTCCGCACTAGCGAAGGCAAGCGTCGAGAGCCGGCGTGCATGGGCCGGACGTCCGTGCACCTGTCCGCGGACGAAGGCGAGGATCTGCTGCTCGCTTGCAAGTTCTTGAATTGCCTTGCTTCTGTCGCGAATCTGCCGCTGGCACATAGCTTGCTCTACCTGGATACAACGGTGCCGTGTTCGCTTGCGTCCACGCGCTGTCGCATCACCCAACGCCTCGGCTGGCCGAGCGAAGTGGATTGCCGGATATCCGAACCAGGAGAGTTTCCTTGACTATATTTCGCACGCATTTTCTTTTCATACTGGCGGTGGCCGTTGGAATGGCCACGGCCAATATTTCCTTTGCCACGGCGCCCGCTGGCGCATCCAGCACGGCAGCCACTTCGACTCAGGACAAATCGCCCATGATGTCGCGCGACGAAGTCGTCCGGATCCTCGCGAGCAATCGCAAGATCGTCTCGCCTCAGGGTGTCGACGAGATGGTCAAGCTGCGCATCGGTGGCATCGACCAATGGCTGTCGATTCGCGGCAAGGATCGGCGCAATCCGATCCTGCTGTTCCTGCACGGTGGCCCGGCTTCTCCGGCCATGCCGGAAGCCTATACGTTCCAGACGCCCTGGGAGGATTACTTCACCGTGGTGCAGTGGGATCAGCGCGGCGCCGGCAAAACCTATGCGGCCAATTCAGAGCAGGCGATGGCGCCTGGCATGACCGTCGACGGCATGACGGACGATGCCGCACAAGTCGTGCAGTACCTGCGCCAGCACTACGACAAGCAGAAAATATTCCTGCTCGGACATTCCTGGGGCACCGTGCTCGGCGTGCATCTGGCGCAGCTGCATCCAGACTGGTTCTATGCCTATATCTCGGTGGGCCAGGTCGTGAACGGTCGCCACAACGAGGAGGTCGGTTACGCCTTCGCTCTGCGTGAAGCCGTCGCGCAGGGCAACGATCAGGCCGTGCGCGAACTGAAGGCCATGGCGCCGTATCCCGGCCCGAAACTGACCCTCGACAACATTGGCATGCGCAGCAAATGGGAGATGTATTACGGCGGCCTCGCCTATGGTCGCCAGGACTATCAATTCGAAGACGATGCCGAATCCCTGTCACCCGATTACAGCAAGGCCGACCTCGCCGCGATTGGCAAGGGCAGCCTGTTTTCACTGAATCATCTGTTGCAACCGCTGCTCGCTGTCGATTTCGACCACACCACGCATTTCGATTGCCCGGTGATCGTGTTCGTGGGGCAGCACGACTACACCACGGCGCACGAGCTCACGGAAAAGTGGTTCGGGGATATCCAGGCACCGTCGAAGCGACTGGTGATGTTTGCCGACTCGGCACACATGATCATGCAGGAACAACCAGGCCGATTCCTGATGCATCTGGTAACCGATGTGTTGCCGCTGGCACAGAAAGCAGGGGATACGGCACCGATGGAAGTCACCCGGGATCAGTAACGCAGCATCGCTGCGCCGATGCCTGAATCGACTCCTGCATGTTCACTATCGGCAGCCGGCACCGCAGTTATGGAAGTCCATTCACCATGGGTCGCGATCACCGCGACCTGATGAAATCGACAAACGCGCGAAGCGGCGCAGGCAGATGCCGGCGCCCGGGATAGTAGAGAAACGGACCGGTAAAGGTCTGCCACCAAGGCTCCAGCACAGGCTCGAGTGCGCCACTGTCGAGGTGGGGGCGCAACCAGTCCTCGAACAGATTGATCACACCCAGGCCACCCACGGCCGCTTCAACGGCCAGGTCCACCGCAGCGCCCAGGCGCACCATCAGTGGGCCGGTGGGGTCAACGCGTACGATCTCTCCGTCGCGTTCAAATTCCCACGTGGGAATGGCGCCGCTGGCAAACTGTCCGCGCAGGCAGTCATGCGTGAGCAGGTCGCGCGGGTGTTCCGGTCGACCTCGTGCTTTGAGATAGTCCGGCGACGCGGCAGTCGCGAAGCGCTGAAAGCGCGGGCCGATCGGCACGGCGATCATGTCCTGCTCCAGCCGCTCGTCGTAGCGGATGCCGGCGTCGCAGCCTGCGGCGAGCATGTCGACAAAGCTGTCCTCCACGATCACTTCCAGCTTGATCTCGGGGTAGGCCTTGAGGAATGGCGTGACGATCGAAGGAAGCACGATACGGGCGACGTTGGCTGGCACGTTGAGTCGAAG
>JBAPPP010000014.1:0-3673 GCA_049280175.1 Rhodanobacter sp. | reverse complement strand
GGGTGTATCCACGCAAGCATCACGCGCTGGCTCAGCGCATAGCCGCGCACGGCGCCCTGATCAGCGAATTTCCGCCCGGTACGGCGGCACGCGCCGATCATTTTCCGCGGCGCAACCGGATCATTGCCGGGCTCGCCCTCGGTACGCTGGTGGTCGAGGCGGGGCTGCAGTCTGGCTCGCTGATCACCGCGCGGCTGGCCGGCGAACAGGGCAGGGAGGTGTTCGCGCTGCCCGGCTCCATCCATAATCCGCTCGCCCGCGGTTGCCATCGCCTAATTCGTGATGGAGTGCGGCTGGTGGAGAGTCCAGCCGAGATTATCGAGACATTGGCGCCGGCAGCGCGCATGCTTGGCGGTGAATTGGCTGCCCGGCTGTTGGCGAAACCCGACAGCAAGGCGACTCGGCTGATGGCTGCAGACGGCAATATCGGTACTTCAAGAGTGCGTTCGGCTTGGCGGGAAGATCCTGAATATCGCCGATTATGGGCCGATCTTGGGCATGAACCAGCGACGTTGGACGAACTTGTCTTGCGTACCGGAAACTCGGCGGCGGCGTTGTCGGGGATGTTGTTGATGCTGGAACTGGAGGCAAGGGTCGAGAGCTTGCCAGGCAACCGCTACCAGCGATTGCCGGAGTGAGGGCCGCGCGCGGGGCGGTGTTTGCCCAGCGCCTTTGTCAGGTCTCGGGCTTGACAGTCGTTGGCGCGACGTGGTTTCAACTATATATAGATGTCCGGCGCCGCAAGCGCCGGTGGTTCGCTTCTGGAAACCCAGCTTCATGGCAAAAAACCTGCTCATCGTCGAATCACCGGCCAAGGCCAAGACGATCAACAAATACCTCGGCAAGGACTTCCAGGTCCTGGCCTCCTACGGTCACGTGCGTGACCTGAAGCCGAAGGAGGGCGCGGTCGACACCGAGCACGGTTTCACGATGGCCTACGAGGTGATCGAGCGCAACGAGAAGCACGTCGATGCGATCGCCAAGGCAGCCAAGGCCGCCGACGACATCTATCTCGCGACCGACTTGGATCGCGAAGGCGAGGCGATCTCCTGGCACATCAGCGAGATCCTGAAAGAGCGCGGTCTCACCGAGGGCAAGCGGATGCACCGCGTGGTGTTCTCCGAGATCACCCCGAAGGCGATCAAGGCCGCGGTAGCCAACCCCCGCCAGCTGTCGCACGACCTGGTCGATGCGCAGCAGGCACGTCGCGCGCTGGACTATCTGGTCGGCTTCAACCTGTCGCCCGTGCTGTGGCGCAAAGTGCAGCGCGGCCTGTCCGCCGGCCGCGTGCAGTCGCCGGCCTTGCGCATGATCGTCGAGCGCGAGGAAGAAATCGAGGCGTTCAATGCGCGCGAATACTGGAGCATCGAGGCCCAGCTGAAGCACGCGGACGGTGATTTCACGGCGCGCCTGAGCAAGCTAAATGGCAAGAAATTCGAGCAGTTCGACCTCACCAACGAAGCGGATGCTCACGCTGCGCGCGATGCGCTGAAACAGGCCTCGCACGGCCGTCTTACCGTCAGCGACGTTGGCTCCAAGGAACGCAAACGCCGCCCAGCGCCGCCATTCACCACCTCGACCTTGCAGCAGGAGGCCGCGCGCAAGCTTGGCTTCACCACCAGCCGCACGATGAAGGTGGCGCAGGGCCTCTACGAAGGCGTGGCACTGGGCGACGAGGGCAATGTCGGCCTGATCACCTACATGCGTACCGACTCCACCATGCTCGGTGACGATGCGCTGGCCGAGCTGCGCGAGCTGATCGCGCGCGATTTTGGCAAGAAAGCATTGCCGGACGCTCCGCAGGTCTACAAGACCAAATCGAAGAACGCGCAGGAAGCGCATGAGGCGATCCGTCCGACCTCAGCGATGCATACGCCGAAGTCGGTCGCCGCGTTCCTCAACGATGACCAGCGCAAGCTGTACGAGCTGATCTGGAAGCGCACCGTCGCCTGCCAGATGATCCACGCCACCTTGAACACCGTCTCGGTAGAGTTCGCCGTGCGTGATGTCGTCGGCGGCGATGCGTCGTTCCGCGCCAGCGGCACCACGGTGATCGATCCGGGCTTTCTCGCCGTGTACGAGGAAGGCCGCGACCAGAAGACTGCCGAGGATGACGACGAAGGCCGTCGCCTGCCGCGACTCACCGTGGGTGAGCAAGTGCCGCTGCATGAAATTGCCGCCGACCAGCATTTCACCGAGCCACCGCCGCGTTACTCCGAAGCCAGCCTGGTCAAGGCGCTGGAAGAGCATGGCATCGGCCGACCCTCTACCTACGCCAGCATCATCCAGGTGCTGCAGAACCGCGAATACGTCTATCTCGACAGCCGCCGCTTCAAGCCGAGCGATGTCGGCCGCGCCGTCAGCAAATTCCTCACCGCGCATTTCACCCGCTACGTCGACTACGACTTCACCGCGAAGATGGAAGACGAGCTGGACGCGGTGAGCCGAGGCGAAGAAGCCTGGGTGCCGCTGATGGAGCGCTTCTGGTTGCCGTTCAAGCAGCAGGTGGACGAGAAGACCGAATCGGTCGACCGCAACGAGGCGACCGGCGCGCGCGAACTGGGGACTGATCCGAAGAGCGGCAAGCCGGTGTCGGTGCGACTGGGCCGCTATGGGCCGTTCGTGCAGATCGGCACCAAGGAAGACGAGGACAAGCCTACATTTGCCAGCCTGCGCACCGGCCAGAGCATGCATACGATCACCATGGTCGATGCGCTCGAGCTGTTCAAACTGCCGCGCAAGCTGGGTCAGGCAGAAAATGGCGACGAGGTCAGCGTCGGTGTGGGCCGCTTCGGCCCGTTCGTGAAGCAGGGCAGCACCTATGCCTCGCTCAAGGCCGAGGACGATCCGTACACGATCGAGTTGCCGCGCGCGCTGCAGATCGTGCAGGAAAAACTGGAGATGCTGGCGAACCGGCTGATCCTCGATTTCGGCAACGGCGTGCAGGTGTTGAACGGTCGCTACGGTGCCTACATCACCGATGGCGAAAAGAACGCGCGCATCCCCAAGGAGCAGGAGCCGAAGGAACTGACCGAGGCACAGTGCATCGAGCTGCTCGCTGCCGCGCCGGTGCGCAAAGGCGGCCGTTTCGGTAAGAAGACGGCCTCCAAGAAAACCGCTGCCAAGAAGGCCGCGACCAAGAAGGTCGCTGCCGAAAAGGCGCCTGCGGTGAAGAAAGCGGCCGTAAAGAAGACGGCCACCAAGAAAGCTTCCAGCAAGAAGACTGCGGCCAAAAAGGCCGCTGCCAAAAAAGTGGCGGCCAAGAAGGCCGTGGCAAAGAACGTCGAGGCCTGAGTGCTGCGGCGCTTCACGCTGGCCGAACTCGACAGCGCCGCCGCCTTGCTGCATGACGGCGGGGTGCTGGCGTACCCCACCGAAGCGGTGTTCGGCCTTGGCTGTGATCCGCATGACCACGCCGCGTTCGAGCGGTTATTTGCGCTGAAGCAGCGGCCGCCGACCCAGGGCGTGCTGCTGATTGCGGCGGACTTTGCGCAGGTCGAACGTTACATCGAGCTTGCCGCGGTACCTGCCGAGGTCATGCGACGAGTGCAGGCGAGCTGGCCGGGGCCGAATACCTGGATTTTTCCGCGATCGGTAGCCGTGCCGGCCTGGGTGGCCGGTGGGCATGCCGGCATTGCGTTGAGAGTCACTGCCCACGAACCCGCGGCTACCC
>JBAPPP010000013.1:0-2746 GCA_049280175.1 Rhodanobacter sp. | reverse complement strand
ACACCGCGATCCCGTCGGATCGGCGCTTCCGCCTGAAGCTGGACGAAGCCAGCTGGCCGAAGATCGCCGGCACGCTGAGTGCGCGAGTCACCTCGCCGGGTCAGTACACCTACGCCTACCTCACCGCGCAGGGCTACTACACGGTCCGTTTCGACTGCGATTTCGACAGCTGGAACCCCGGCGGCGAGAGCGTGCCGCTGCGCCTGGCCAAACCGTTCGCCGGCAGCCTGCAGACCGGCTTCCACTTCCCCGCGCTGGACGGCACCGAGGCGGTGATTGCCTTCCGCGACGGCGACCCGAACAAACCGTACATCGCCCAGTTCCACCACCACAGTCAGGCCACCGACCTGGTCACCAACCAGGACCGCTGGCTGTCGCGCAACGTCATCCGCACGCAAAGCAACAACAAGCTGCGCATGGAAGACTGGAAGGGCGAAGAGCACATCAAGCTCTCCACCGAGCACTCCGGCAAGAGCCAACTGAACCTGGGTCACCTGGTGGACAGCAAAAAGCAACCGCGCGGCGAAGGCTTCGAGCTGCGCAGCTCCGGGCACGGTGCGATCCGTGGCGGCAAGGGCTTGTTCATCAGCGCCGACGACCAGCCCAACGCCAGCGGCAAGCAGTTGGCTATGGATGCCGCCGAGTTGCTGCTGAAACAAGCCCTGCAACAAACCGAGGCACTGGCCGACACCGCGCGGCGCGCGCAAGCCATGGCCGCTGAGGTCGATAAGCAAAAGACCTTGTTCGAGGACACGCTGTCGAAGTTGCAGCAAGCCGGGTTACTGGTCAGTGCGCCGGCCGGTGTCGGCATCGTTTCCGGCACGCACCTGCAAGTGAGCGCGGCGGACAACCTGATCGTCACCGCGGGCGGCAACGCCGATATCGGCGTGCGGAAAAAATTCACCGTCGCGGCCGGTGAAGCGGTCAGCCTGTTCGCACAGAAGCTGGGCATGAAGCTGTTCGCGGCCAACGGCAAGGTGCAGATACAGGCGCAAGGCGACGCGATGGATCTGAGCGCGTTCAAGGATCTCAGCATCACCAGCGTCGACGGCAAGCTGATCCTGACAGCCGCCAAAGAAGTATGGATCGGCGCCGGCGGCTCTTACATCAAGATCAACGGCAACCGCATCGAGAACGGCACTCCAGGCGATATCTACGAGAAGTGCGCGTGGTGGGGGCGGCAGGGGCCATCGTCGATGACCCTTCCGCTGCCGCAATTTCCGCGCACCACCTGCAAAAGCTGCCTGATCGACGCCATGCGACAAGGCGCGCCGGGCGTTTACGTCAAATAGGGCCGCCATGAACTTTCGCTATGTCCTGGTCGATACCAGTCAGCAGATGCACTTTGATCGACAGTTGAGCAGCTGGGGCGCGTCGTATCGATCCTTGTTCCAGGGTCACGCCGAGGAATCCCTGCCGGAGATGGCGCCGTTACTGATCGATGTGAGCCATGACGATGAAACCTGTCGTCGCGTCATCGAGGAAACGACACGCCTTGGCAAACTCAAGCCATGCGTGAGCATGCTCGACGCAACGCTGCCACTTAAGCAGCTTGCCGATCAGCTGGGGCAGTTTCATCTGATCCAGATGCCGAACCGTCGCCTGATGATCATGCGCTGGTACGACACCCGCATTCTGCCCACATGGATCGAGGTGCTACATGACGATCAGCGAGCCTGTTTCACACGGCACATCGCCGCGTGGAGCTACTTCGACCGTTACGGCGAACAGCAGTCGCTGCCTTTATCCCTTGCCACCGATCAGGCGCCTGTGGTGCAGCCGCTCACGCTTGACGAGGCACAAGGCGCGGCGCTGTTTGCCGCGAGCGAACCGGATGCGGTGATCGTCCAGCTGCGCAAAGTCATCCCGCAGGAGATAAAGCGGGTTCCCTACGCCGCGCTCTATTCGTTTGTGAGCGAGCAACTGCTGGCGGCTCGTCAGCACGGGCTGAGCGAGTTGGACGACCAGACACATTACATGTTGCTGGCGCTCTACACCTCCGGGCAATTCGTGGATCACCCTGTCGTTACGCCACGATGGGCGACGCCAGCGCCTCTGCATTCCCAACCCTTCGCCGACTGGGTTGCCGCATTGCCGGATAGCGTGTGGGAGGCCTGTGAACCGTTCTGGACGCTCCACGCGGACCAGCGTGATGAGGCGGCCAAATGAAAGGATGCTGAGTTTGCTGACTGATGTCAGTTAAAAACGTGACTGAAGACAGGTGGCCATGGTGATCTGATTGGGCGGGCTCTCCGCCCCGGCTTTGCCTGGCAATGAAAAGCAATCGGTATGGAGTTTGGAGCAGTTATGGCAAAGCAGCAGCGGCCGGGACTGTGTGTCGTTATAGCGGTCTTTACGGCCGTGGCGACCTGGGGCCTGATAGTCCTGGCGATGATGTGTGTGCCAATGAGCTGGTATGGCAGCCCCTTTGAGGGTGGGGCTGGAATCTCTGCCATGTTTATTTTCATTGAGGCCTGCCTCGTTATGTCGCCATTGACGATTACTGTGTCCATCTGGTTGTTTCTGAAGCGTTATGATTTTTGGGTTGTCATATCGAAATTTACCTTAATTTTTTTGCTATTCAACTATGTGCTATTCAGGTATTTCGATGGCGTTCCTTGCTCCTGGTTCGGGGCCTTGGACACCTGCGGAAGCAAATGGGCCATCGGCTCGGTTCTGCTGAGCCTGGTTTGTTCGCTGGTGACCCAGTGGTTGTGGATGCTTTATACGCGCAAGCGCGGCAAGT
>JBAPPP010000012.1:0-7926 GCA_049280175.1 Rhodanobacter sp. | reverse complement strand
CGCCTCTGGCGTGCTCTCGAGTCGGGCCTTGGAGATCGGCTGGCCGCTCAGGTCGGACATTCCGTAGCTGCCATCCTCAATCTTCTGCAGTGCGCGTTCGACCCGGGCGATGCGGCGGGCATCCACGTCTTGCACTGCCTGGTCTACCTCCATCCGCGCCATGTCCTGCGCCTTTTCCTCGAACTCTTCCGCCTCGTCGCCGTGTTCTTGTTGGAATTGGCGCTCACCGGCGAGCGTGTTCCGTTCGCCGCCAAGCAGCTGGCTGCGCAATGCCAGCAGCCGCTGGTGCTGCTGTTCGATGAACTCCTGGTTCAATCCGGCATGCTGCTCCGACATGAGGTTCTCCTGGCGTTGCAGTTATTCGTTCGCGTCGGTAGCCGGCGCGATGTAGGAAGGGTCTTCCGAATCGCGCGCATTGGCGAGCGCCTTGCGCACGCGCAGCCCCACGCGCGAGGGGTCGAGGATCACCTTGCCTGAATGCACCGCCGCCACCGCCGACATCGGCACCACGAAGTCGCCGGCGTTCTCGATGTAGATCAGCAGCTCGGGCAGGCCGTGCCTGACCTCACGCACGGCGCCGATACCCTCTTCGCCATCGGAGACGAAGACCATGAAACCCGGTTCGATCTGTTCGTGCATGGAAGTCCATCCGGCAGGTGCCGGGCACGTATCGAGTCGTGCCACTGTGGTGCCCGCCAAATATAGGGGCGCCATGGTGGGACGGCGCGGGGGTCCCCGTGCCTAGCGTCCACACACAATGGAATCGAGCAGGTGAAAGCTCTGTAAAGACGCACCGTTCCCGGTCACCGAGGCGCGCAATGCGGGAGGTATCGATGGTGGTGAAACGACCGCACCGGGTCGCAGCTATTTGCGACTGCGACCCGGTGCGTGAATCACGGCTTGGAGGCCATCGGTGGGGAGCGCTGGAAAGTGCCGGCGTCGCCTGGAAACACTACCGGGCTCTCATAGCCATCGGCTGAGACGGACGAGACGCCAAAAAACCAATCGTCGATCACCACATCCTTGATCACGGCTTGGTCGGTGTCGCCAACGGCATGGCTGAATTGCCATTGTGGCGCGGTGGTGTCACGCCAATGCACGCCGTAGCCGGCGGCGCCGGGTACTTTCTTCCAGTGCACGGTGGTGTCGGTAGCCAGCGCGCCTTCGATATCGACGCCGGTGGGTGGTGCTGGCGCGCGGCTCAAGGCGGCCATCGTCACCGTATTCAGCGCAGTGACTCGGGCGAGGTAGCGGAAATCCACACCATCGATGGTGTCGCCATAACGGATATCTTTTTCCGTGCGCAAGTCCTGATGCTGGCGCGTGTAGTCCTCATGACCTTCGCTTACGCGTACCGCCGGATAGCCGGCTTCAAGGAACGGCACCTGGTCACCACCGCGCCCGTAGCGATCGGTGCGATAGACCATGCGCACGCGTAGATCGGGCAGGTAGCGCTCGGCCATCTGCTCCATGTAGCGGGCGACATTGCGCGAGGGTGAATCCACCTCGCCGCCGTGATAGCGGCGGTACTTTGCCTGCGCATCGGTCTCGTTGCTCTTGGTGCCTTCGGAGAACACGCGCACCGTGGTGTTGTCGAGCACACCATTCTGACCGTGGCTGTTGCCCATGATGTCGTTGTTGAGGTCGGCCTGAACCTGCCAGCCCTGCGCGGTCGCGTAGTCGGCCAGTACCTTGCCGCCGTACAGGCCTTGTTCTTCGCCGGAGACTGCAGCGAATACCAGGGTGGCGCGGCTGTCCTGCTTGGATAGAAGGCGCGCAGCCTCGATCAACGCGGCGACGCCGGAGGCATCGTCATTCGCGCCGGGTGCGTCGCTGGTTGCGTTCATCACGTCGGTGACGCGCGAATCCAGATGGCCCGTCATCACGATCACGCGCTTCGGATCGCCGCTGCCGCGTTTGATCGCAACCACGTCCATCACTTCGGTGGATTGCGGGATGCGCTTGCCGGTGAACATCTGCGAAGGCGTGACGACTTCGATACAGCCGCCGCAATCGCGCGAGATCGCTTCGAAGCGTGCCTTGACCCAGCGTCGTGCAGCGCCGATGCCGCGTGTATCCGACTTGGTGTCGGACAGTGTGTGACGAGTGCCGAAGCTGACCAGCTTCTCGATCGTCGCACGCAGCTCGGTTTCGCTCGGCGCGCTGGCCAGTGCATGCAGGGAAGGTTGCTCGAGTGGTTCGGCGGGGCTATCGCCCTGACTGGCGAAGACAAGCGTTGGCAACAAGGCGAAGGAGAGCAGGAGGATTCGACGCACGGCGTAGTCCCTGAATGATGGAATGCCAACCTTACAACGAGCGACCGCAGGGTGTGAGGCAGGGGTGAAGGAAGTCAGGGTATCCGGAGACGCATATACGTCTTGAAGGCCTGACAGGTGCATTGCAGCAGCACCCGCGGACAGTTGCAGCTAAACTGGAGAGCCACCCGAGGCCGCACCTTCGCCACGGAAGTCGATCGCTGCATCGTGAAGCTGGCGCGCCGGCGGTCGTGACCCAGACTGTCCGGGTGCTGAAGTACGCTGGCGGTGGTGACACCGGCGAACGTCTGCCATTGCAACGAGCTCCAATCCTTGGAGATCAAGGTGACCTTTCAAAGGGTTCCATTGCCGTCATGAAAAAACCCACGCTCCCAACGTTGCTGAGCTTCAACGCCGGCTACGTTGATACCGCTGGCTTCCTGGCCTTGCATGGGCTTTTTACCGCGCATGTGACGGGTAACTTCGTCACTCTCGGCGCCTCGCTGGTGACGGGCACCACAGGAGCCATAGCGAAGTTGCTGGCGTTGCCGGCCTTTTGCCTGGTTGTGGCCCTGGTGCGGCTATTGCGCTACGCGCTGATTCGTCGCAAGCGCCCGGTGCTGCGCACCATGCTCATGTTGAAGCTGCTGTTGCTGATTGCGGGCGCGGCATTGGCCGTCTATTTTGGCCCGTTTGCCAATGGCGACAGTATTTCAGCGATATTGACCGGCCTGACCCTCGTCGCGGCGATGGCGATTCAAAATGCCATTCAGCGCGTCCATCTTTCGCATGCGCCGCCGACAACCCTGATGACCGGTACGACGACCCAGGTGATGCTCGATCTCGCCGACAAGTTTCATGGTGTCTCTGGTGAGGAGAAAGCCGTGATCGATGCGCGTCTCACACGCATGGTGACGAATGTATGTGTCTTTGCCCTTGGCTGCGGAAGCGGAGCCATGCTTTTTGATCTGTTTAGCGTCAAATGTTTTGTCGTGCTGCCAGTTGTTGCTCTTTTGACCTACAACCACCAGGAGGCCTACGCCACAACCTAAGTCGATTGTCTCAAAGCAACCATAGCCAAGATGAGGAAAATCCCATGGTCAATATAGCCAAGGCAAAGCAACAGCAAAAAGCGTCACTCAAGACGCCCAACTCACTCGGGGACGATGCGAGGCGCGATATCTCCGCTGAACTGAACGCGCTGCTGGCCGACGTTTTTGCGCTTTACGTGAAAACCAAGAATTTCCACTGGCATATGTCGGGCCCCTACTTCAGGGACTATCACCTGTTGCTTGATGAGCAATCCGATCAGATCTTCGCGACCATCGACCCGATCGCCGAGCGCGTACGAAAGGTCGGTGGCACCACGCTGCGTTCGACTGGACATATCACCCGGTTGCAGCGACTGTCGGATAACGACGCCGACTTCGTCACAGCTGCAGACATGCTGGCCGAGCTTCGGGAGGACAACGTACGCGTCGCTTCATTTATGCGGGAAACGCATGCTCTATGCGACAGCTACCATGACGTTGCGACTGCCAGCGTGCTTGAAACATGGATTGATGAAGCAGAACGTCGGGTCTGGTTCTTGTTTGAATCCGGGCGTGCCTCAGACCATCGAGGCTGATGGCCAGGAGCATCCAGGTCTTGGCACGTAGGTTGGGATGAGCGCACGCGATTCCCAGCATTTTGGTGCGGGAATGTTGGGCTTCGCTGCGCTCACCCCAACCTACGAGTCGCGCTCACCCCAACCTACGCGGTGTGGCTATCCCCGCCTCACGGCACCACATCCGTTTGCCCTGAGCGTAGCCGCGTAGCCGCGCAGCGGCGAAGTCGAAGGGCTGGCGCAGGCCTCGACGCCGCGCCTTAGGTACCACGCCCAGCCCTACGCGTTTGATCGGTGCTCTTCGGTCACACTTCGAGTCGGGCATGTGCCGGGGAGTTCAGCCCTTTGGCAGCAGCATCAGCCAGTCGACGAGAGCCTGTGCCGCGGGGCGCAGGCTGCGATGGGTGGGATAGACCACGTAGTAGCTCCAGCGCGCGAGCAATGGCGGACCCGGCAACTGCACCAGGCGCCCGCTGGCGAGATAGGGCGCGACGATGCGCTCGCGTGCCAACGCCGCACCCAGACCGCATGCCGCAGCGTTGAGCGCAACGGTGCTATCGCTGAAGTGATAACGCTCGTCGAGGCTGGTTGCGTGCACACCGGCGGCGCGGAACCAATCGTGCCAGCCTTGCCGCGCAAGATCCGACACCAGTGGCAGCTTCGCGATATCGGCGGCGCAGACCACCGCCTCGATACCAGGCAGCGTGGGGGCAGCGGCCGGGAACAGCACCTCGTTCATCAACAGGACCGAAGTTAGCCCGGGCCAGTGGCCTGGACCTTGGCGAATGGCGAGATCAGGGCCGCCCTTGTCGAAGCGGGCGAGCGTGGTGTGCGTGTCGAAGCTGAGGTGAATATGGGGATGCGCTGTAGTGAAGCCGAGCAGCCTCGGCAGCAACCAGGCGTAGGTCAACGAATGCAGAGTCGAGATGCGAACCTTGTGCTCGTCGGGCGCAGCGCGCAGGTTGCGCAGCACGCCATCCATGTCCGCCAATGCACTGCTGGCGGAGTCGGCAAGCTTGCGGCCTTCGGCCGTGAGCGTTACTCCGCGTGCGTGCCGATGGAATAGCTCGACGCCTAGCCAGGTTTCGAGTTTGCGCACGTGATGACTGATTGCGCTGGCGGTGAGGTGCAGCTCCTCTCCGGCATGGGCGAAATTCTGGTGACGAGCGGCAGTTTCGAATGCCGCCAGGGACGGTAGCCAGTCCGCGCGCAGGGCCATCTCATAGCCTCAAATGAAATTTGTGTCTGACCGAAAAACTATCTACTTGCCGTGGGTTCTGACAGAAGCACAATAGCAGCTCGGCAAGAGCGAGATTATCTGCGGGCGGAAACGCTGCTCACGGATCCGGTCGGTATGACCGCAGCCACAGCCAGGTTTTTGTCAGCCGCCACCGGAGATTACCGTGCCAAACCTCGACTTCGCCTTTGTTGATGTGTTCGCCGAAACCCCGCTCAATGGCAATCCACTGGCTGTGGTGCGGGGTGGGGACGATCTTCCGGACCAGACTCTTCGCGCGGTGGCGCGCGAGTTCAATCAATCAGAAACCACTTTTGTTCTCGCGCCGGTGGCCGCTGGGGCTGATCGAAGGTTGCGATCATTCACGGCAAGCGGGGCGGAAGTGTTCGGCGCGGGGCACAACGCGCTCGGAGCCTGGCTCTGGCTCGCCGAGACAGGGCAGCTGGGCACCCTGGATACAGAGCGTGAGTTTCAGCAGGAGATCGGACCGCACGTGCTGCCTGTGCGCGTTCGAATGGAAGGCGGACGGGCCACGGCTGTCATGACGCAGGCGTCGCCGGAGTTCCTCGAGCATGCTCGAGATCTGGCGGGTCTTGCCGAAGCGCTCGGCATCGATCCGCATGATTTTTCCCATGCTCCCTCACCACAGGTGGTCTCCACAGGAGCGCCGCATTTACTTGTAGGTGTGCGAACTCGGGCCGATGTGGACAAGGCACGCCCCGATGCACGGCATCTTCTCCTGCAACTGAGGGCCGCCCAGGGCGAGGGCTGTTACCTGTTCTCGACGGAGCAGACGGGTGATGGCCTCACCGCCTACGCGCGTTTCTTCAACCCCACGGTCGGTTTATGGGAGGACTCGGCGACAGGCACGGCCGCCGGGCCTCTCGCCGCGTTTCTCGATGCCCATGGGCTTGTGGAGCAGGGACAGCTGATTGTCATCGAGCAAGGCCGAACCATGGGTCGTCCCAGCAGGCTTGCCGTCAGTCTGCAGGATGGAGTGAAGCTTTCCGGTAGCGGAGTCATCGTAATGACCGGCTCCCTGATGCTCTAGGCGATAGGTCTTCGTTGGTCTGGCGCGTCCGATCTTGCGGACGCACAACCAGACCCTTGGGGCGTGGACACCGGCGCCAGATCTTTCGCCTTGGCACTGAAGTGAAGCGAGCGAATTCACTCCGCTATCGCGGTGTCCACTGGTTTTCCGGCCAACCACAACGCGAGGTTCCTGACGTAGCGTTCGATCGAACGTTGCGCCTCGGGCGCATGTGCGAGGGCATCGCCGGGTGCTTCGGTGACGAAGCTGGGCGCCCCCATGGATGGGTTCCAGTTGTAGTCGGCGAAATGATGGAAGGTGGATTGGGCAATGGCGGGTCCGCCTTCGGACGACGGCTCGAACGCCACCGCGAGATTGAACTCCGTCTGGCTCAGTTTGCTGCGCCCCGTGGCAATCACGCGCGCTGTTGGATCGTTCTCCGGCTTGCCGACGGCACCTTCGTGTGGATGGGCAGGCAACGAATGCAACGCACCGTCCGGCGAATCGGGGTCGGTAAGCACCGGATGTAACGGCCCACTGACACTGATGTGCTGAAAGTCTCCGTTGGCTCCCGAGTGATAGTTGGGCCAGAGAATCTCTGTGGTGAAGGTGTCATCAATGTGATGACGGGAGGGATCGGGATCGGGATTCTTGGTATGGAAGAAATGCGCTGCACCCACACCACCCAGTGCGCACACTGAGCTGCCGAGGTCCATGTGATCACGCGTCACCAGCAAGCCGCCGCCACGTTGGCGAAAGCGTGTGACCGCCTCACAGTCTTCCGTGGTGATGCCATTGCCTGTGTCGACGGCAAATAACCACATCTCATCGAACGATGATGTGTCCAGCTGCGACAGGACGCTGTCGGGGGCGCCGGGCGGATCGCGGTCGCGTGCAACAACTTCGAACAACGACTCGCCCGCGGTATCGCGCAGATTGGCGAGATAATCGCGCAACAGACTGAAGCGGCCGATGTGCCAGTCGTCGTCGACGGTAGCAATGGTTGTCTGCAACAGGATCCGGATAGGTGTGGCCATGGCGATGAACCTGGGTCAGTAATAGCGCGGAATGGGACCGAGCTGTGGCGTCATGCGATCGCGCAAGTCGAACATGACTTCGTCGACGTAACACCAGCCCCAGCCCTCCGGTGGATCATACCCTTCGATGATCGGATGCTGGCTACGATGAAAATGCTTGGTCGCATGTCGGTTCGGCGAGTCGTCACAACAGCCCACGTGCCCGCAGGTGCGACAGATGCGCAGATGTACCCAGACGTCTCCGGACTTGAGGCATTCCTCGCAACCTCGCGCGCTTGGTGTGACATCCTGAATGGAAGCGAGATGGCTGCAATGTCTGGTCATGGGGAAACTCCGTCGAAGCGGAACAAGGCCAGCCATTATCATAGGCCGACTTGAACGCATTGGCGGGTTGCAGCGCGTGAGTAACGCATACGCACGAAGCTCGGCAGCGCGGTAGCGCTGCCCGCAGAGGAGCGCATGAGCCGAAGTCATGGGGCGGGGAATGCATTCGTCGCCGCGTTTGGGCGGCTTTCTCAGCAGGTTCTGGCAGAAAGCAGACGTTGCAGGCTGTTCTTTCCCGCCATGGTCGACGAACCGTAGAAGCCGCTGACGCCGGCCGCTATCGCAGAATCATTCCTATACCAACGGCCATGCCCAAGGCATACGTCGATGCCTTGCGTGCTTGGTGGCACGTTGGAGGCACGCCTGTTTTGCTAAGGCGCCTTTCGATCGTAGTAAGTCGAGTCGCCGACTATGTGGTGATCTTTGACGGTGTAGAC
>JBAPPP010000011.1:0-1640 GCA_049280175.1 Rhodanobacter sp. | reverse complement strand
TGCAACCTTCCTGCCCCCAGCGAATTTAGCCGGAGCTTCGTTCAGGAGGACATCATGGCCAAGGCGTTGAAGACCGGCGACCGCGTCGCCTGGCAATCGAGCGGCGGCGGAAGCATCGGCCGCGTCGAGCGCAAGCTGACTTCGCCCGGCAAAATCAAAGGCCATGAGGTCGCAGCGTCCGAAAACAATCCCGAGTTTCTGGTTCGGTCGGAGAAGTCGGGCAAGGTGGCCGCTCACAAGCCTTCGGCATTGAGGAGGGTCAAATGAACCCCGGTCTCATCCCGCCAGCCGATGTCGCGGCCGCGGCGAAAAGGGGTCTTGAGCTGCGCGAGAAATTTCACCGGGGCGGGACCTCGGTCAGCGTTCATCGCGCGAAGCGGCTCGCGGAGCGTCGCGACGTATCCTTGCGCGATATTATCGCGATCAGCGCTTATTTCGCGCGGCACGAGGTCGACAAGGCGTCGAAAAGTCACGAATGGGGCGACGAAGCGGACCCCTCCGCGGGCTATATCGCGTGGCTGCTGTGGGGCGGCGAAGCCGGTCGCCGATGGGCGGACGGTTTGAAGGCGCGCATGAACAAGACAGCGGCGGAATAATCGTCGCCGCGGCAAGCGCGTTCCTGCTTCTTGTCATGCCCGCGAAAGCGGGATCCAGGCTCTGTCGCAGCCTCACTGGATGCCCCCCTTCGTGGGCATGACAGTTCATGGCGTCGAAAACTGATCGTGGGCAAAAGCGCCGCCTGTGGGCGCTTTGCCAGTTCGCTTTCGACTCAGTAGCGGTAGTGATCCGGCTTGAACGGCCCGGCCTCGGCGACGCCCAGGTATTTCGACTGCTCCGGCGTCATTTTGGTCAGCTTGACGCCGATCTTCGCCAGATGGAGCGAGGCGACCTTCTCGTCGAGGTGCTTCGGCAGGGTGTAGACCTGCTTCTTATAGTCGCCGGGCTTGGTGAAGAGCTCGATCTGCGCCAGCGTCTGGTTGGTGAACGAGGCCGACATCACGAACGAGGGATGGCCGGTCGCGTTGCCGAGATTGACCAGGCGCCCTTCGGACAGAAGGATGATCTTCTTGCCGTCGGGGAACTCGATCTCGTCGACCTGCGGCTTGACGTTGCTCCACTTGTAATTGCGCAAGCTCCCGACCTGGATCTCCGAGTCGAAGTGGCCGATGTTGCAGACGATGGCGCGGTCGTGCATGGCGCGCATGTGGTCGAGCGTGATGACGTCGACATTGCCTGTGGCGGTGACGAAAATGTCAGCCCGCGGCGCGGCGTCGTCCATCGTGATGACCTCATAGCCCTCCATCGCCGCCTGAAGCGCGCAGATCGGATCGACCTCGGAGACCATCACCCGGCAGCCGGCGTTGCGTAAGGATGCGGCCGAGCCCTTGCCGACGTCGCCGAAGCCCGCGACCATCGCCACCTTGCCGGCCATCATGACGTCTGTGCCGCGGCGGATGCCGTCGACCAGCGACTCGCGGCAGCCGTAGAGATTGTCGAACTTCGACTTGGTCACGCTGTCGTTGACGTTGATCGCGGGCCAAAGGAGCTTGCCTTCCTTGGCCATGATGTAGAGGCGATGGACGCCGGTGGTCGTCTCCTCAGTGACGCCGCGGATCGACTTGGCGTTCTGGCCGTACCAG
>JBAPPP010000010.1:0-2198 GCA_049280175.1 Rhodanobacter sp. | reverse complement strand
GTTCTGACCTATGGCGTCGATCCCCAGCCATGAATCGCTGACTTGAGGCAGTCGAGTAGATGGTAGCCCGTTCGAACCGATGTGCTCGTCCGATATCGGGTCGGGGGCGCGCTTCGCGCGGCATGGGCTGGACCCGCTGAGGAGATCACGGACAGCCTCGATGCTTTTCGCCGCATCGGCAATGCCGGACTCACACCCACTGTCACCGAGACTGAAAGTGGGCGGGCTGTCAGCAGGATCCGTGGCGTACGCCGGATCAACGTGAAGTTGTCGAACGTGCAGCAGGACCACCGCGTAACCATGCACGCGAAACATGCCGGTGGCTCTCATGTCCTGGCGGTCTACCGGTTCAGGCGACGCTTCCCGCTGATCGGCCTTGTACGACGGTCGTTGCACCTCATGATTCCCTGCAGCGCTTGCGCAGAGAGGGTGCTGTGCAACGCAATCAGTCCGTTGCTCAAGTTCGGCGCTAATCCTGCACCTCCATGTGACACGCAAAAAAATGAAAACAACAGCAAGTTCTTGGCGGCATAGACAACTGGCGATTCCCCGCCGATATCAAGAATCCGCAAACCTGACACCGCCCCGCTGGTGGCTTTGATCCTAGAGCAATAATCGTAAGGATCTTGTGAGGAAGCTCAAGAAATTACGTTAAGTATTTATACGTACGTATTTGTACTTAGGGCTCTATGGTGCTTCTTCGCTGCCCATATGAGCCCGCTGCAACGAAACTCCGCAGTAACGAGGCCGTTCGGCGCATCAAATTGCGATTGCTGGCTTCCCCGTTTCCTGCGGAGCGCGACCGTGCACGTGCCGACACGCTTACTGCGAGCCTTGATGGGCGTTTCGGTCGCATTGACGGCTACCGTCGTCCGTGCCGAAATGCCCCCCTCCCCACCAGGTTGCGTCGGCCTGGTTCTCGGCGGAGGTGGTGCGCGCGGCGCAGCGCACATCGGCGTCATCCAGGTGCTGGAGCGCGAGCACATCCCCGTGTGCAGAATTACCGGCACAAGCATGGGATCCATCGTCGGTGGACTTTACGCCGCCGGCTATACCGCTGACGAAATGCAGAACATCGTTACCACGCTCGATTGGAAGAGTCTGTTTTCAGACGACCCCGATCGCGTGGAAATGCCGATGCGCAGGAAAGAGGCGGACTATCGCTATCTGCTCAACTTCGAGGTCGGGTACAAGGACGGACACATCATCACGCCGGTCGGCTTCGTGCAGGGCCAGAAGCTGCTGCTGCTGCTGCGTCGACTGTTGATTTCGACCTGGGATGTACAGAACTTCGATCAGCTTTCGATTCCATTCCGAGCCGTTGCGACCGATATTGTCGCCGGCAAGCCGGTCGTCTTCGCCAGCGGTGATCTGGCACTCGCGATACGTTCGAGCATGTCGGTACCTGGTGCCTTCGCCCCCACCAACGTCGACGGCAAGCTGCTCGTCGATGGCGGCTTGATGGACAACGTGCCGATCGACATCGTTCGCGACATGGGTGCACAGCGCCTGATCGTTGTCGATGTAGGTTCACCGCTGGGAGATGAGAAATCGCTTACGAACCCGGTTGCCCTGCTCAATCAAATGGTCAGCACGTTGATGGCGGAAAAGACCGCACGACAGCTGGCGACCATTGGCCCAAACGACATTCTGATCACGCCCGCCTTGGGCGATCTCGGCTCCAGCGAATTCAACCGTGCAGCAGAAGCCATAGCCATCGGCAAGGCCGCCGCTGAAGCTGCACTGCCTCGCTTGCGCACGCTGGCCGTCTCGCCTCAGGCTTGGCAGGCGTACGAAGCAAGCCATCGTCAGCGTGCATTTGATCCGTCGCTAGTGGCGTTTCTCAAGGTCGATGCCACACACACCCAGACGGCTGCCTACGTTCAGCAGTCGCTGGAGAAAGATGTCGGCAAGCCCTTGAACCCGGAAAAGCTCGAGGGCCAGATTGGCCAGATATATGGTCGCGGCAACTATCAGCAGATTGACTATCACCTCGTCCAGGACAGCGCCGGACGTGGATTGCTCATCTCGCCGACGGACAAACCCTGGGGACCGATCTACGGCAAATTCGGTTTGCAGCTTGATGACGACTTTGCAGGCACCAGCGAATACCTGATCTCAACCGAGATCACCGCAACCAATCTCAACAGCCTTGGCGGCGAATGGAAAAACACACTCTGGGCCGGGCGCATCGGAGG
>JBAPPP010000009.1:0-5199 GCA_049280175.1 Rhodanobacter sp. | reverse complement strand
CTGTCAGGCGCAGGTTGTGCGGGCGCCAGCGGCGATATTCCCATCATGCCGATAACCGCGGCGGTCGTGTCGTCGCCATCGCAGGATCTGAAGGATAGCGTCTACGCCAGCGATTTTTCACACGCCGATGAACAGGCGAGGGTGGGCGATTACAAAGTTCGACTTGCCAATGGCGTAAGTGTCGAACTCGGTGCGGCCATGCACAGCGGCATGGCCCGCTTCACCTATCCAGCCGGCAAACCGGCGAATCTGTTGATTCGCGCATCCGATTCGGAGGTCGGCAGCAGCGATGCAACGGTGCAGGTCGACCAAGGCGCGCGGACGGTCAGTGGCTCGGTGACCAGCGGCAATTTCTGCGGCTATCTCGCCAAGGCGGATCAGCACAGCTATTACACGCTTTACTACGTCGCTTCATTTGATGCGCCTTTTGCAAAAGTCGGCGCCTGGCATGACGGCACGCTGCAATCCGGGGCCATCTCGTCCAACGGCGGCACCGGGTACGGCGACAAGGGGTTTCCCGAGTCAGGCAAGGGCTCCGGTGTATGGCTGGGTTTCGACCCGTCCAAAGGGCCGGTGCAGGTTCGTGTCGGCATCTCGTACGTCAGCCTGGACAATGCGCGAGCCAATCTTGCGGCGGAAATTCCGGCGGGTACTGATTTGGCGCAGGTGCATGAGAGCGCGCGCGCTGCCTGGAACAAGGCGCTTGGACACATCGCCGTTGACGGCGGCGACGCCAACCAGCGCACGACTTTCTATACCGCGCTCTATCACGTGCTGATGCACCCCAATGTTTTCAGCGATGTGAATGGCGAGTACCGCGGCTTCGATCAGAAGACCCATCGCATCGAAAGCAATCAGGATGCGCAGTACGCAAATTTCTCTGGCTGGGATATCTATCGCTCGCACCTGCAACTGGTGACCTGGTTGATGCCGAAGGTCGGCAGCGACATCGCACAGTCGCTGTATAACCAGGCGCAGCAGAATAATGGCGAGTGGGATCGCTGGACGCATAACAGCGGCGGCACACATGTGATGAGCGGCGACCCGGCGGTGCCGGCGCTTGCCGATATCTACGCCTTCGGCGGCAGGGACTTCGACCTGCATGGTGCCTATGCTTCGCTGCTGAAAGCCGCCACGGTGCCTACCGCGCACGATAGCTCCGACGACGGCTGCAATGTCGAGTGCGTGGGGCAGCGACCATCGCTGGACCAGTGGCTGAAGCTCCACTACATAGCGAAGCAATCGCATGCGTGGGCCGGTGCTGCGGAAACGCTGGAGGACGCGACAGCCGATTATGCATTGTCGCGGTTGGCGGCGGATGTCGGTGATCGTAGTAACGAACGACAGTTGCTCACACGTTCGGGATATTGGCGCAACCTGTTCAATCCGAAGGCGACGGCGCAGGGTGGCTACATCCAGGATCGCAATACGGACGGCTCCTGGCCTGCCTTCTCGCCAGGAAGCGACGACGGTTTTGTCGAGGGGAGTGCTTCGGTATACGTCTGGATGGTTCCGTTCGACATCCACGGTCTATTCCATCAAATGGGTGGGCCTGCTAAAGCAGCTGGCCGCCTGGACCGCTTTTTCCAGGATGCTGCTGGCCACTGGGCATTCACCAACGCCGGTCCGTTGCATGCGGAATTGAACAACGAGCCGTCCGTCGCCACGCCGTGGCTGTACGACTTCGTTGGCCAGCCTTTCAAGACCCAGCAAGTCGTGCGCGCCGTTGTCGATACGCTCTGGAAGAATACGCCGGACGGCATCCCGGGCAATGACGATCTGGGTGAGATGTCGTCTTGGTATGTATGGTCGTCGCTGGGCCTCTACCCGGAAATTCCCGGGCGAGCCGAGATGGTGATCGGCAGCCCGTTGTTCACGCATACGGTCATTCATCGCGCGAACGGCGAGGTCACGATCGATGCGCCAAATGCGTCGGTCGATCATCCTTATGTCCATGCTTTGTGGGTCGACGATCAGCCACACGTCAGTCCCTGGCTGCAGTCCAATTTTGCCGAGCATGGCGGTCATCTTCGCTTTGATTTGCAATCGACAGCAGATACGCATTGGGGAAGCGATAGCGCGAACGCACCGCCGTCATTTCCGCCAGCGGGATCCTGAGCAGAGCTACGGGCGAGGGATTTTTTTTTCAAGAATTTAGATCGATCTAAATTCGCGGCTTGCCGATGAGCCCGCTAGGAGAAGTTGCTGCATCGGACGAAGCCATCGATCAGGGATTGCATGGCTGTTGCTGGGGGAGGGGATACAGGTCCTGGACTGTAGCTATGTCGTTTCAACGCGACATGCAGGCGGGCATGTACATGGCTCGTTTCGTCCGTATTGCGGGCGGCTGACAACTTTGTAAGGGAGAACCAACGTAAATGAAGCCGAAATTGATAAGCGCAGTGGCCGTCACGCTGCTGGCCTTTTCCATTAATCAGGCGCTTGCCCAGAGTGCAACCGGATCGCCACAGACGCAGACAGGAGACTCCCAGGCAACGCCATCGACACCGCCCGCGGATGGAAAATCCGAAAAATCGGACGATAAAAAGAAGAGCGAGGCCAAGAAGCTTCAGGTCGTGCAGGTAACCGGCTCACTGATTCCACAGGCACAGATCGAGGGTGCGTCGCCAGTCACCACGGTGACCGCCAAGGACATCGAGAAACAGGGATTCGTCGATACCTATGATGCCCTGCGTTCGTTGACCGTATCGAATGGCTCGGTCCAGGATCCTCAATCCACCGGGGGATTCACGCCGGCGGCCAAGACCATCAGTCTGTTTGGCCTCAGCCCTGATTTCACGCTGACCTTGCTCAACGGCCGGCCGATGGCCAGCTATCCATTGGCTTATAACGGCAATACGAACATCACCGATATCGCGAATATTCCCGTCGGCCTGATCGATCACATCGACGTGCTGACTGGCGGCCAATCATCGATCTATGGTTCGGCTGCCATCGCTGGCGTTGTGAATATCGTGCTGAAGGATCACATCGAAGGTACGCACCTCGATTTGCGCTATGGCGACTACTCGGACGGCGGTGGTGCGAGCAAGCGGTTGCAGCTGAGTTCGGGCCACCAATGGGGTGATTTCGACATAAGCGGCGGGATCCAGATTTCCAAGGAGGACCCGATCTGGGCTTACCAGCGCAGCTACATCAGCTCCTTGAATGACGATCCCGATCCGTCCGGGCGCGTAAACTCGCGCACCTTCCTGCGCCTGAATTCGACCACCAACAATTACATCGATCCGGGCACGGCCGCATGCTCACCGCTCAGTTATCTCTACAACAACAGCACGACCTACAGTTACCGTGCGGACCACGGCTACTACTGCGGCAGCCCGGATAATGTCAGCAATGCCACGCTGTCGAATCAGGAAACCGATGCCAATGGTTCCCTGTTCCTGCGCTATCACTTGAACGATCACACCGAATTGTATTCGGACATTTTGTACAGCTACAGCAACCCGACCTACGTCGGCGGCAGCCCGTTCTGGAACCAGACTTTCTACAACCAGACCGCCGGACAATACGAGGAATGGCAACGCATCTTCGCGCCCGAAGAGATTGGCTCGGCTGCAGGGCAGCAGCAGGTATTCACCCGGACCTACAACATCAGCGTCGGCGCACGCGGTCAAATAGGAAATTCGGACTGGAACTACGATGCCTACTACAACCGGTCGCAATCCAACGTTGTGCGCGAGACGCTCGATTTTCTGACCAACAACGGCATCAATGATTATTACCTCGGGCCGTCGCTGGGCACCGACGCGAATGGCTATCCGATCTATGCGCCGAATTTGAGCCGGCTGTATCAGCCGCTGACGCCGGGTCTGTACAGCCAGTTCACCGCAGACGACCGGGCGACATCCGTATCGTGGACGCAGAACGAAACAATCACGGCGAACACAACGGATCTGTTCTCGATGCCGGCGGGCGACGTCGGCGCGGCGGTGATTGCGCAGACCAGCAATCAGCGCTTCTCCAATGCCTCCGCCAGCCCGTTGGCGGCTCAGGGTTATTTCCTGGGCGTCACCGGCAGCACCACGGCCTCTGGTGCCAGTGAACAAACCGCCATCGGCGCGGAAATGAAGATACCGCTGTTCCAGCAGCTCACGGCGGATGTGTCCACCCGCTACGACAAATATCTCTACGGTGGTGGTGAGCATGGTCGGCCAACCTACAAGCTCGGCCTGGAATATCGTCCTTTCGACACGCTACTGATTCGCGGAAGCTATGCGACGGCGTTCCGCGCCCCGGACATGTTTTATCTGTTCTCGGCGCATAGCAGCGGGTATTCGGGCGCGACCGACTATTACCAGTGTCGCCTGGCCGGCTACAACGCATCGACTTACAGTAACTGCCCGGTGGGAGACCAATCCATTCTTGCGGTGTCGTCCGGTAATCCAGACTTGAAGGACATTACCGCCAAGACGCTTACGTACGGCTTTGTCTGGTCCACGCTGGACAACAGATTGAGCTGGTCGGTCGATTACAGCGCCTTCCGCATTTCCAATGAAGTGGAGACGCTGAGCACCGATGAGATTCTGCAGGTGGAGGCCAATTGCCGCTTGGGAAAATCGGAGAATGGACAGACGGCGTATGACATAAGCTCGCCCACGTGCCAGCAAGTGATCGGTGAGGTCTCGCGATTGCCCGCTTCAAGTCCCGTCAATCCGGGCGGCATCCAGCAGGTAAGCACCTATCCGATCAACGTTGCCTCCGAATACCAGACCGGCATCCAGTCAGCCTTGAAATATCGACTGCCGGCCGGCCGCCTGGGCACGTTCTCTTTCGGTCTCGACTACTACGACGAACTCGTGCACACCTTTCAGGAGAAAGCGGGTGATCCGGTCACCAACTACTTGTGCTGTTCCAATTCTGATGAGTTCAAGAGCCGAGTCAGTGGCACAGTCACCTGGGATATCGGCAAGTGGAGTACGACCCTCTACGCGATTCGCGATGGCAGCACCTGGAACGCCATCGGCACGCAGCAGAACATCGGGCCATGGCTGACCTTCAACGGCAGCCTGCGCTACAAGGTCACACCGAAAATCACGGTGGCGTTGACGGCCAACAACCTCTTCAACAAACGCCCGCCGACCGATAACACCAACGACAACTGGCCGTATTACGACGAAGGGGACTACAACGCCCTGGGGCGTTCGGTCTTCCTGGATGTCGGCTTCGACCTTGGGA
>JBAPPP010000008.1:0-3448 GCA_049280175.1 Rhodanobacter sp. | reverse complement strand
ATCGCGCACAGGGTGCGCTCCTACAGTCCCTATTTCTCCACGAACGCCCGCTCGACCACGTAGTCGCCCGGTTCGCGGGTGCGTGGCGAGGCACGGAAGCCGCGACCATCGAGCAGGGCGCCCAGGTCTTCCAGCATCGCCGGACTGCCGCACAGCATCACGCGGTCGGTCTCCGGGTTCAGTGGCGGAAGGCCGGTGGCCTCGCTCATCACGTCGTCGACGATCGCGTCGGTAATGCGGCCGCGATGACGGAATGGCTCGCGGGTCACCGTGGGGTAGTAGATCAGCTTCTCGCGCACCAACTCGCCGAGATAATCATGCTGTGGCAGTTCGCGTTCGAGGTGATCGGAATAGGCCAGGTCGCCGATGTGGCGCACCCCGTGGGCCAGCACGATCCGGTCGAAACGCTCATAGGTCTCCGGATCGCGCACGATGCTCAGAAACGGTGCGAGGCCGGTACCGGTGCCCAGCAAGTACAGGTGCCTGCCCGGCTTCAGATCATTCAGTACCAACGTGCCGGTGGGCTTGCGACTGACGATCACCGGGTCGCCCGGTTGCAGATGCTGCAGGCGCGAGGTGAGCGGCCCGTTGGCAACCTTGATCGAGAAGAATTCCAGATGCTCTTCCCAGTTCGCACTGGCGATCGAATACGCACGCATCAGCGGGCGGCCATCCACTTCCAGTCCCATCATCACGAACTGGCCGCTGTCGAAGCGAAAACCCGGGTCGCGCGTGGTGCGGAAGCTGAAAAGCGCATCGTTCCAGTGCTGCACGTCGATCACGTGCTCGGTCGCCATTGCCACCATGGTGGGTTGTCTCGCGTTGTGCCGCATAGGTGTCTGAGGAGGAGTATGTCCGGTCATCCGGCGCAACCGATGGCAAGACTCGCAGGGAGGACGGCGATGCCGTGGTGCCTTGCGAGCGCCGGGATGATCGCGGCGATGGATGACAAGAGTACGCGACGTCGCTGCTGAAGTCTTGAGCGTCGGCACTTCGGTTGCGAGGCTCTGCCTTTGGTTTGCTGCTTCGCTGGTGACTCTGGGGTAGCGGCGCGATCCACAACCGAATTGCGTGCCCAGACGAGAGCTAGTGGCTGCACTGCGAAGTAGGGTGAAAGCCTTGAAGAAGGAGAAAAATGTAAAATCACGGCTATCGCCACTGAAATCGCTCCTGCTACCAGAGAAAGTCTCGTGTGGTCGGCAGCCTTGGTCCAAAGTGGTGCGGCGTAATTCACGGCGTTGTGCCCAATTTCGCGCTCTCGCTGAAACAACCTTCGAAAACCTACAGAAATGTCCAATGATGTGATCGCTGACAAGGCGCGACAAACCGAGCACCCAAGCGGGATTCGGCCAGAATCTGGCGCTTTCGAAGTTTGTGTGGCGCCGATGATGGATTGGACGGATCGGCACTGCCGCTATTTCCATCGGCTGCTGTCGCCGCGGGCGCGCCTGTATACCGAGATGGTGACCAGCGCGGCGCTGGTGCGCGGCAAGCAGTTGCGGCTGCTGGAGCACAGCCAGCAGGAGCATCCGGTCGCCCTACAGCTGGGTGGCAGTGACCCACAGGAGCTGGCGCAGGCCGCCCGCTTTGGTGCCGAGGCTGGCTATGACGAGATCAACCTCAACGTGGGCTGTCCGTCGGATCGGGTGCAAGCGGGTCGTTTCGGCGCTTGCCTGATGCTCGAGCCATTGCTGGTCGGCGATTGTGTGAAGGCGATGCGCGACGCGGTCAGTGTGCCGGTGACGGTGAAATGCCGCATCGGCGTGGACGATCAGGACGACTACGCCGGTCTGCAACATTTCACCGAAACGATGCTGGAAGCGGGCGTCGAGGTGCTGATGGTGCATGCGCGCAAAGCGTGGCTACAAGGGCTTTCGCCGAAGGAAAACCGGGAGATCCCGCCGCTCGACTATCAGCGGGTATACCGGCTCAAGCGCGAGTTTCCGCAGCTGGCGGTGGTGATCAACGGCGGCATCACCACCGTTGCCCAGGTACAGGAGCACCTCACGCAGCTGGATGGCGTGATGCTGGGCCGCGCCGCCTATCAGGATCCGTACCTGCTGGCGCAGATCGAGGCGGCACTGCATGGTGAGCCGCTGCCGCAGCGCGATGACGTGCTGCGACGCCTGCGACCCTATGTGGAAGCCGAGTTGGCGCGCGGCACCGCACTGAAGCACATCAGCCGACATTTGCTGGGGCTGTACCAGGGCGAGCCGGGGGCGCGGGGTTTCCGCCGCACGATCAGCGAGGGGGCGCATTTGCCCGGCGCGGGCTGGGGGCTGATCGAGCAGGCGCTGGCGCCATGTTCGGTAGCGGCGTGACAGCTGACGGCCGTCCGGTCAGTATTCAGCCCTGATTGCCTAGGCTGAGCATATCGGCGGGTGCCGGGCGGAACGATCACGCATGCCAACCAACAAAAAATTCATCCCTGTTCTGCTCGCATCGCTATGGCTGGGTGCCGTTGCGACGGCGTCGGCACAGACGGTGGAGCCGCCCGTGACGCTGAATCAGGCTGTGCTCAAGGTGCAGCAGGATACCGGTGGCAGGGTGTTGTCGGCCGAGCCGTACTCGGTTGACCATAAAACAAGGTACTTCATCAAAGTGCTCACGCCGGACGGACACGTACAGAAGCTGGTGGTGCCCTCCGAGGCGAGCAGGAATCCAGCGAACGGTCAGCCAAACAAGAATCCGCCCCCGAGACACGCGGGCAGCAAGGAGAAACACTGATGCGCATCCTGTTGGTAGAGGACGAGGCGCCGTTGCGCGAGACGCTTGCGGCACGCCTTAAGCGGGACGGCTTTGCGGTCGATGCGGCGCAGGATGGCGAAGAGGGTATCTACCTCGGCCGCGAAGTGCCGTTCGATCTGGCGATCATCGACCTGGGCCTGCCGAAGATGTCCGGCATGGAACTGGTCAAGGCGCTGCGCGAGCATGGCCAGCGTTATCCGATCCTGATCCTGACCGCGCGCGGCAGCTGGCAGGACAAGGTCGAAGGGCTGAAGTACGGCGCCGACGACTATCTGGTGAAACCCTTCCACGTGGAGGAGTTGCTGGCGCGGATCAACGCGCTGGTGCGTCGAGCCAGTGGCTGGTCCAAGCCGATCCTGGCCTGCGGCATGATCAAGCTCGACACCACCGCGCAGACGGTGACCGTGGAAGGGAAGCTGGTCGATCTGACCAGCTATGAGTACAAGGTGCTGGAATACCTGATGCTGCACGCGGGCGAGCTGGTCTCCAAAGCCGACTTGACCGAGCACATCTACCAGCAGGATTTCGATCGCGATTCCAACGTGCTCGAAGTGTTTATCGGCCGGCTGCGGCGCAAGCTCGACCCGGAAGGCACCCTCAAACCCATCGAGACGGTACGTGGACGCGGATACCGCTTTGCCATCCCCCGCACCGACGGCGACGACGAATGAGCCTGCGTCGCCGCGCCGCCCGCCTTCCC
>JBAPPP010000007.1:0-3465 GCA_049280175.1 Rhodanobacter sp. | reverse complement strand
CCTCGCGCAGGTCGAACACCAGCTCGTGCGTATAGCTGGCATACACCAGGTAGCCGCCCGAGGTATGCAAGACGCCTTTCGGTTTGCCGGTGGAGCCGGAGGTATAAAGGATGAACAGTGGATGCTCCGCCTCCATCGGTTCTGGCGGACAGTCGACCGACTGGCCTTCCATCAGCACGTGGTAGTAGCGATCGCGCGGCGTCTTCATCGGTACGGCGGCACCGGTGCGGCGCACCACGATGACGGTCTCCACCGTTTCGGTGCCGGGACGCTCCAGTGCCGCGTCGACATTCGCCTTCAGGGGGATCTTTTTGCCGCCACGCACGCCTTCGTCGGCCGTCACCACCAACTTCGCCGTGAAATCGGCGATGCGTCCGGCCAGCGAGTCCGGCGAAAAGCCACCGAACACCACCGAGTGAATCGCGCCGATCCGCGCGCAGGCCAGCATCGCCACCGCGGCTTCGGGAATCATCGGCATGTAGATCGCCACCCGATCGCCCTTGGTCACGCCGTGCTGCTTGAGCGTGTTGGCGAACTTGCACACTTCGCCATGCAGTTCGCGATAGCTGATGCGTCGCGATTCATCCGGATTGTCGCCCTCGAAGATGATCGCGGTCTTGTCCGCGCGCTCGGCGAGGTGGCGATCCAGGCAGTTGGCCGACACGTTAAGCGTGCCGTCTTCGTACCAGCGGATGTGCAAATCCTTTGCTGCAAAGGAGACATCGCGGATGCGCGTGGGCTTCGTCGTCCAATCCAGCCGCTTGCCGATGCGGCCCCAGAAGCCTTCCGGGTCTCGCATCGATTCGGCGTATAGCTGTTCGTAGTCCGCCTTGCGCAAGCGCGCCTTCGCCGCAAACGCGGGATCGACCGGATAGACCTTGGACATCTTGATCTCCTCAGGCTGGCTTCGTGGAGGGTTTCTGATGCGCATGGCTGCCAGATGCCGCGTGGCGCTCGCCGAGCAGAAAGTGTATCCGCGTCGTGCGTCGCTTAACGCTACGACGAGTACGACTTTGGTCGACATTAGACTTTTGGCGAATGGCGCCCTGCACTGCAGCATGAGCATGCTCGCGACGAGCCGCGCTGGAGGCGATGCCGGTCAGCTTCGCCTCAGGGCCTTTGGGAGCCGATTCGTTGATACGAATAAATGGCGTGGGCGGCAAGAGCCGTGAGCGAACTGCAAAGGCTGCCGGTCACGACGGAGTATTCACTCTTACGCTACCCTGGGGAGGTTCGTGCAATGAGCAATGAACAGGCACAGGTAAAATTTTCAAACCCCGCGCCGCTGGGCCTGGCAGGCTTTGCGTTGACGACATGGTTGTTGAGCATGATTAATGCCGGCTGGTTCAGCGCTGACGCAATGAACATGGTGCTGGCCGTCGCGCTGACCTATGGCGGCACCGCCCAGATCATCGCTGGTGTGATGGAGTTGCCGCGTGGCAATACGTTCGGCGCCACGGCGTTCATCAGTTACGGTGCGTTCTGGTGGTCGTTTGCCTTATTCGTTCTGTTTCTGCACGACAAGGTGCCGGGCGCTTTCGTCGGTTGGTATCTGTTTCTATGGGGCGTGTTCACGTTCTACATGTGGGTGGCGTCGCTTCCCGCCGCGCGCGCCCTGCAGCTTATTTTCCTCGCCTTGTGGATCACCTTCTTCCTGCTGGCGGCGGGTGAATGGACCGGCATGAGTGCACTGCACGTCGCCGGCGGTTACTGCGGGCTGATCACGGCGATATTGGCGTTCTATCTGTCCGCCGCGGAAGTGATCAACGAGAACCATCGACGCACGGTCTTACCGATCGGCGCACCGGGCGCGCCCAGGTAGACGAATGAACGATACGCGCCGTCGTGTCGCGATCCGGCCGGTGGCGCATCCGACAGACCGATGATTACCGCACTTCAGAGGTTCACGAGAGTAGCCGCCAACGTAGCGGCTCCTGCATCTCCACTGCTTATCCTTCGTGGGAGAACCGTCATGAAACGTCATCCGTTGTGCTTCGCCCTGATCGTGGCGCTGGGTCTGACTGCAGCCGATCCACTGTTTGCGCAATCAACCTCCAAGCAAGATGAGATCAAGGCGCTCAAGGCGACAGTCGCCAAGCAACAGCAGCAACTCAACCAGCAACAGCAGGATCTGCAATCACTGCGCGACAGCATCACCAAGCTGGAGGGTGAGCAAGGCCAGCAGCAGGCACAGATCCAGGCGCAGGCGAGCGCACCGCCGCCGCCACCACCGTCACCGGCCGCCGCGCCGACGTTCACCACGACGCCCGGTTTGTCGGTGGCGTTTCACGGTTTCGTTGATGTGACAGCGTTCAGCCAGAGCAAGGGCTTCACGTTTGGCAACGGCCAGAACGCGGAAATCCCGATACCAGGGTCGCATGGCTCGCTCAGCGGTGTCGATGTGCGCAATACACGCTTCCTGTTTGATCTGACCGGTGCCCAGGTCGCCGGCGACTGGACCGGTGGCGGTCATCTCGAGATGGACTTCTTCGGCGGCAACAACGGCACCGGCGCGTACTCCCAGCAGCAACCGCTGCCACGCCTGCGCCAGGGATACCTGGTGCTGAGCAATCCGACGACGGGAAGCACCATCAAGATCGGCCAGCAATGGGATCTGATGTTCCCGCTGGAGGACCTGCCCGACTCGCTCAGCCACATCGCATTCCCACTCGGCTATGGCGCGGGCGTCATCGGCTGGCGTTTCCCTGGCATCTCGTGGTTGCAGGATCTCAATCATGGTTCCACCGGGCCGCTGTGGCAGTTCGGTCTCGGTGCGTACGAAGGTACCTGGGACGGTCCTGGCAGCACGATCAATTACCTGACGGCCGGCAACGCCGGCTTCCGCCCACAGGTCGAGGCCAAGATCAGCCTGGTGCAGAAGGACGACTGGATGGTCTTCGCCGCCGCGCACTACAGCCAGATCGACCTCGCCGGCGTGGGTGGCACGGAGCCGACGCCGATCAAGCGCACCTTTTCCAGCGACGCTTATGAACTTGGTGGTAGCTGGACTCCGGGTTCATGGGTACTCAAGGCGGTGGTCTACACAGGCCGGGGCATTGGCGAGATCTTTGGGGATCTCGCGCAATTCGGCGACATCAAGGACACCGGTGGCTATGGCCAGGTGGGGTACAAGTTCACGCCGAACTGGAGCGCGAATCTCATCTATGCCACCAGCAAGCCGAATGAGAACGACGTGGTCAGCTGGCTTGGCAACGGCTCGACCGGTCTGTTGAAGAGCCGCCAGTCCACGGCGAGCCTGCAGTATTCGATTGGCCCGTTTGCCTATAGCCTCGAATTCATCCACGACATCCTCGACACGACCACGAACGGTACCAATCGCGCGACGACCAGTGGCAATCAGGTGAATTTGAGTGCGTACTATAAGTTCTGAAAGCGCGCTCAAAAATTCCTGTGATGCGCCGCTCTGCTCCTCCCCCTGCTCGCAGGGGGAGGCTGGGAGGGGGT
>JBAPPP010000006.1:0-2480 GCA_049280175.1 Rhodanobacter sp. | reverse complement strand
CGGGTTGTAGACGCGCCAGGGCGAACGCCCGGTATGCTGCGCGTCGCGGCGCATCTGGCCCCAGTCCGAGTCGTCGCCCAGTCCCACGCCCTTGTATGTCAGGATCAGCCGTGGCGCGTAGGCGGGCTGCTCCGTCGGGTCATAGTTGCCCTTCGAGCCGTGGATCGTTAGATCAACCTCTCGGGCCGAGGTCGTGAGTCGGAACTTGACGGAAGTATGCCCGGGCGCAGACGCGTCGCAGATCCCTTTGCTGCGGAAGATGGCGGCCGTACCCTGCTCGACCGACTGCCCCGCGGCCCGCGGCTCGATGGCCTGTGCGGCTGCCAGCGGATACGCTTTGGCATTATCCGCCTTGTCCAACTCCAACAGGACGCCTGTGGATCGCAGTGCACCGGTTCCCTTCGCGAGCACGACGCGCACCGCACATGACGTGGGCTTAACGTTCGGCGGCAGGGCGCGCAGATCGAATTCCAGCGGGACGCCGCCCGGCATGTCGACGGTCTGGCTGCCCGTCCATTTCTTCTCCTTGTTCGTGCTGATCGTGTAGGTGGCGGAGCCAGGCTTGGCGGGGATCGTGGTCTGCACGACCGGAGGCAGCTCAGCGCGCGCCGGCCAAGACCCCACCGCCCAAGCGAACGACAGGAAGGGCCCGGCCACGAGGGAGATCGCCGCCTTTCTTGCTGCTATGACGGCCATCAGTTGTTCCTCCGCATGAAAAACGAACCGGCGTCGTTCATGGCCCTCGGGTCGGTGAGGTTCGCGCCAAGTGACCAGATGAAGATCGATCCGTTGAAAACGGTGCTGCAGAGACGGTAGTAATCCTCTGTCCGGAACAGGCCTGCCGAGCTTAATCGGTCCAGCCCATCATAACTTTCCTTGGTATAGACTTGTCCGTCCGAGATGATGCGCATGAGCGAATGATCGTGCTCACTTTTCTCGAACCTGTAATAAGTGGCCAGTACTTGCGGTTCCTTGCCCAAAGTCGACGTCGTGCAGGCGCAAAATTGGTATTTCGCGGCGTCTGCGTCGCCAGACGGAATGATCAAGGGCCTGTCCAACGTTCTCCAACCTTCGGACGCGTGATCGTGATCGTACACCAGAATGTCGTTGTAGCCGTCGCCGCCCGGCTCGGCGAAGCCGCCCACCACGAAGACTTTCAAACCCGCCTTCGTCGCGCCGACAAGGCATCTGCCATCCCAGGCCGGCTGTGCCTTTAGCATCTGCCATTGCCCCGGGTTGTTGCCGTCCCCGCCGAATGTCCAGACGTCTTTGCAAGGTCCGTTCTGGTTGAATCCGCCGATCACCCACAGGCGGTCGTCGGGGCCGGCCACAAGCGTATGGCCCATGCGCTCGACGACCTCTGGCGGCCACTGCCCGCCGTTCAAGCCGTCGCCGCCAGCGAACCAGTAAATCTCCTTGAAATTGAAATGGCTGATGTCCGAGCCCCGGAGGTTCACGTTGCAGCAGTCGCCCCCAAGAAACCAGAGCTTATCCTTGAAGACGACGCCCGGCCGGCGGGCGGTTCGCAGCGGGATAAGAACCGGTTTACCCGTGGCATCGTTGACCTGCTTCCACTGGCTCTCATCCGGGTCGAAACCGTTCGGCGACGACCACATCGCGGCGGATGGCTTCGCCGCGCCCGGCGCCTGCCGCAGGACGTACAGCTTGCCGCCGTGGGCGTACACCCCGAGCAAGCCCTCCGTCGTCAGCCTCACGCCGTCCAGCCTGAGCTGGGGTTTGAAGTCGGTGAAGCGTGGCCTGTCGAACGTGTGGACGCGCAGTTGCCGCGTATCGACGGATGTGCCGTTGACCAACAAGTCCAACGTGAAGTCGGACTTCTTGTCGACAGACCGTTCCGTCGCCCCACCCGCGAGCCCGGTCTTAGCATCGGTCTCGATCGCTACGTCCACGCTGTTGATTCTGGCCGTGCAGCCGCTCTCGGGACGTGCGCTGAGGGTGAAGCTCAGCTTGACGGTGTCCGTGCTCGGGAGATTGTAATGATCAGTCTCGAAGGTCTTGATCCTCACGCTCTCCGCGCCAAACACTTCAATGTCTAGCGAAGCCAAAGGCGCATTGTTGAAGTCGGTTACTTCTATTTTAAACTTCCGTTGACTTTTGAAAGCGACTCCCTCGATGCCCAGGTCGAACGACCACGGTTCGTTGTCCATGAACGAGAGGCCCATCGTCGCCTGCGTGGGCTTGATCTCGCGGACCGCGAAGTCCACGCCCTCGCCCTCCAGCTTGCCGACCTTGTCCGCGGCTACAAGACTCCGAAACGCGCCTTCGTCCGTGAGCCCGCTGTCGGCGGAGAGGGGCACGATGACGAACACCTCAGCGTAGTCAGCGGGAATCTTCGCGCGAAGGATCAACGTCTGCCCGGCGCCGACCCTAAGAAGACTGGCGCTGATCTTCTCCAGGACAACCTTGGTCTCGCTCACTTCTCGCCTCCTTTGGCAGGGCTGTAGCGGAGCCAGCCTTCA
>JBAPPP010000005.1:0-3084 GCA_049280175.1 Rhodanobacter sp. | reverse complement strand
GCCTTGGCCAAGGCCGCACGACGGATGATGGCCGGCCGAAATGGCTCGATTCTCACTTTGACTTACCTTGGTGCCGAACGTGCGTTGTCCAACTACAACGTCATGGGACTGGCCAAAGCCAGCCTCGAGGCGAACGTGCGCTACCTAGCGTTCAACCTCGGCCCGGAGGGCACGCGCGTCAATGCGATCTCGGCCGGCCCGATCAAGACGCTGGCCGCCGCGGGCATCGCGAACTTTCGCAAGATGCTCGATCACGTCGACGAGAATGCCCCACTGCGCCGCAGCGTCACCATCGATGAAGTCGGCAATGTCGGCGCCTTCCTGTGTTCCGATCTTGCTTCAGGCATCACCGGCGAAGTCACTCATGTCGACGCTGGCTACAACATCATCGGCATGACCGGCATTTGAACCTGCTGTTCTGTTGATGGACGCGCCGATAAAAAAAAGAGGGCGGCCATGGGCCGCCCTCTTTTTTATCGGCGACTGGCCTGAGAGCCGGCCGCCGAGATACCTCCAACGAGCCCTTTACAGCTGGGTCTTGTTGATCTTGATCGTGGTTTTTGCCCGCAACACGTTGATCATTTCGCGAACAGCTTCGGATCCATAAGCCTGGGTCATCTGCTGGCGTAGCGCATCACGCTCTTCCGGTGCGATCTTGGACAAGTCGCCATCCTGCACCTTGTCCAGCGCCAGCAGCGCGTAGCTACCGTCCTGCATATCCACCGCGGCAAACTGCGATTTGCCCGCTGCCGGGTGCGGCAACAGGAACGCCTGCTTCAACAAGGGCGCTGGCACGGTAGCCTGCTGATCTTCCCGACGCAGCGCTTCGTTCGCGGTCTTGATGGTGGCACCGGCGGATGCTGCAACGGCGGGCATCGCGTCACCCTTGTTCAGCCGCGCAAGCAGATCGTCGGCCTGCTTCCTCTCGGCCAGCATGGCGCGTTCATCAAGAATCCGCTTCTGCACATCAGCGCGCACTTCGGCCAGCGGACGGACGGCTGCCGACACGTGCTTGTCGACGTGGATAACCACCGAATGATCGGTACCAAGATCAATCAGGCCGGAATTATTGCCCTGGACCAACACATCGTCGCCAAATGCCGCAGTGACCAGCTTCGGGTTCGCGGCCACGCCGTCGCCACCCTTGCGGGAAAACATCGCCGTGCTCTTGATCGGCAGAATCAGCGCGGTCGCTGCCGGTTCGAGCGACGACGGGTTCTGATAGGTGTTGTCGGACAGCTTGCCGGCAACTTCGTTGTACTTACGGTCCTGCCCACCGGCCGTCGCTTCCTTGACCAGTTGAGCGCGCACTTCCTCAAACGGCTTGGATGCGCCACTGCGAACATCACGCAGCCAGATGATGTGATAGCCATCGGGTGACAGCACCGGCTTGGATATCTGATCTTTCTGCAGCGCGAACATGGCCGCATCGAACGCCGGGTTGGTCACGCCCTTCTCCAGCCAGCCCAGGTCACCGCCCTGGCGCTTGGAGCCCAGATCCTCGGAATCCTGTTCGGCCAGCTTGGCGAAATCGCCGGGGTTTGCTTCGGCCGCGATTTTCTCGGCCTTGGCTAGCGCCGCCTTCTGCTGGTCGGGGGTGGCATTGGTCGGCACGTTGATCAGGATGTGCGAGACCAGCCGTTGCTCGGGCTGCACGAATCGCTGTTTCTCATCCTCGTAGCGCTTCTTCAATTCATCGTCGGTCGGCGCGGCATCCGGCTTCAGATCGGCACCGTTGACCTCGATGTATTTCACCGAGACCTGCTCGGGAGTCATGTAGTCGGCCTGGTGAGCCTTGTAGAAGGTCTCGATCTCCGCATCACTGACACTGCCGTCGGCCAGTGTCGGTCGTGGCAGCACGAAATAACGAAGGTCGCGACGCTGGCTGACCAGACTGAGGAAGCGGTCGATCGTGGCATCGCCGACGATGGTGCTGTCGTTGACGGCATCCGGCAGCAACTGGGTTGCCAGCGACGAGCGTATTTCGTTCTCGAATGTCTGCGGCGTCTTGCGCTGACTCTCCAGCCATGTCTGGTACGTGGTCGGGTCAAACTGATTGTTCAACTGAAACGCAGGGATCGCCGCGATGTAGTCGCGCACGGCCTGATCAGACACCCGCATGCCCCAGTCATCGTTGGCCGTGAGCAGCAGCTGCTGGTCAACCAAGCCGTCAAGCACCTGCTGTTTCACCGCAGGCTTTTCAAAAATGCTCGGATCGAAATGATCTCCCTGATCGGCGCTCGCCTGCTGCCGCAACTGGTTCATCCGATCCTGGTAGTCCTGCGGGGTGATCTCATGCTTGCCGACCTTCGCCACGAAGGAGTCTTCATGCGATGTGAAGTAGCTCTCCATGCCGAAGAGCGACATCGCCAAAACGCAAACGCCCAGAAGGATGACCGACGGCCACCCATGCATTTTGTTACGTATTGCCTGCAGCATCGAAATCTTCCCGCAACGTGATTGATGGCGCATGAAGAGCGCGTGGCAGTGATGGCCCGGACACCACAGGCGCCGATGCCCGATCGACAAGGCGCGACACGGGTGCCGCCCTCGCCTAAAAAACAAGAACGCCACAGAGGCGCATCTTGCCTAAAAAACAAGAACGCCACAGAGGCGCATCCTGCCTAAAAACAAGGGCGCCACAGAGGCGCATCCTGCCTAAAAACAAGGGCGCCACAGAGGCGCATCCTGCCTAAAAACAAGGGCGCCACAGGGGCGCCCTTGCGAACTGTGGCGGAGCGGACGGGACTCGAACCCGCGACCTCCGGCGTGACAGGCCAGCATTCTAACCGACTGAACTACCGCTCCGCATTTTTCTGGTGGGTGCTGTAGGGATCGAACCTACGACCACCGCCTTGTAAGGGCGACGCTCTACCGCTGAGCTAAGCACCCGAAACCAAGCGAGTAGCCGCTTAGTTTAGGGCATCCTTGAGGGTCTTGCCAGCCTTGAAAGCCGGTACTTTCGAGGCCTTGATCTTGATCGCTTCGTTGGTACGCGGATTGCGACCCGTACGCGCCGCGCGCTTGCGCACGGTGAACGTGCCAAAGCCGACCACCGAGACATCCTCTCCTTTCTTCAACGAC
>JBAPPP010000004.1:0-9489 GCA_049280175.1 Rhodanobacter sp. | reverse complement strand
GTGCAGTAGTTGCCCGCCGCGCCGGACACCGGCACATCCAGACGGTCGTCTCAGTGCACTTCGATAACCACCAAGCCCTGCGGTGGAATGTCGAGGTCGAACTTGCCGTTCTGCACAGCCACTGATTCGGGAACGCCGGGTTTCGCTGCAGCCCGCAGTTGCGCGAGCTGCTCACGGCTGGGAAAGTTCGGCCGTCCCATGCGGTCGAACGCGGCGACCGCGTTGCCGTGAGTTTGATCCAGACGCCACACGGTGGCGTGTGCCGTTGCCGGAAGCGCCGCGATATCGATGCTGAAACGCCGATTCGACCCGGCAGGTTCGCCAACCGTATAGACGGCTTTATCGCCGACTGGCGGTGCATAGTTCCACAGCGCCATGACCAGGGTCCCATCGGCGCGGCGGGTGACGATGGCCGAATCGGACGCCACCGGCAACTGCTGTTCGCCAAGCCGGTGCAGCATCGCGAACGCATTGTAGGCGGGCTTCGGAATACGCTCGGCAGCGATCAGCCCAAAGCCGCCGTAGAACGGCGTCGGCACCACGCCCTGCTCCTCGAACACATCCGAGAATGCCCAGTAGCTCATCAGGTCGACCTTGCCGGCGCACTCGCGGATGGTGTTGGCGATCCACGGGCCCATGAACACGGTGTCGGTGACATTGGGCAGATTCGCGTACGAGGCGTTGAACTCGCTCATGATGAAAGGCAGCTTCGGAGTCGGCGAGGCCAGGATTTCGTTATGCACCTTGTCTACCGTGCGGCACACCATGTCCGATCTCGGAATTTTTTCGTCGGTATGGAATACGTCCTGCGCCGTGTCATCGCCGTAGACGTGCGTGCTCACAAAGTCCACCGGCACTTGATCCGCGTGCGTATGCGCGAGGAAGGCAGTGACCATGGCGCCTTGCGCGGTGGCAGGCCCACCGACGCGCAAGCGCGGACTGACAGCCTTCAGCGCACGCGCCGTGTGATCGTAAAGGGTGAAATAGGTGGCTTGCACCGGTTTCCCCGCCCAGAAACCATTCGGCTCATTCCACACCTCGAAATACCAGTGGGACACTTCCTCGATGCCATAGCGCTGGATCAGGTGCTGCGCGAACGCACTGATCATCCCATCCCATTGCGCGTAGTCCTTCGGCGGCGCGATGTTCGGGTGATACCAGAACGCCTGCAAGGCCTTCGGATCGGACGTCATATCCGCCGGCATGAAACTGAGCTCGACGAACGGCCTGATGCCGCGATCGAGCAGTCCGTCGTAGATTTCGTCCACGTAGGAAAAGTTGTAGACAGGCTTGCCGTTGCCGTCCAGATGAAACAGGCCGACGTCGTCGTCGAAGATGCCATGGAAGCGTATGTAGCCGAAACCCGTCGCCTGACGCACGGCGGCGAGGTCGGCGCGGTAATCGTCGCGCAGTGCCAGCACGGCGCGGCCGGAGCCGAACATCTGCTCCCAGAAATGCGGGAAGGGTGTGGCCTGTGCCTTGGCGTCGACATGGATCTGCACAGTCCCGCTGGCAGCCGTGGCCGTCGAGACGTCCATCGCGGACAGACCGGTGGCGAATACGCTTGTGGCCAACAGCCCCAACCATAATCCGGCCAGCAGGTGGATCGACTTCGCTTTCACATAGCCTCCGTGTGCACGAACGAACGATGAAACCCTATTCACCCAATGCCAGGCCGTTGCTCTCGATCACCTGCGCATACAGTTTCGCGGTGGCCTTGGGCGTGCGCTGCTGAGTGTCGAAATCGACGTGATACAGGCCGAAGCGCTTGGAAAAACCCAGCGACCATTCCAGATTGTCCATCAGCGACCACGCGTAGTAGCCCTTCAGATTTACCCCGGCCTCGATCGCGTGGTGCAGCGCCTTGAGGTGCTTGCGCAGATAACCGGTGCGCAGGGGGTCGTCCAGCACACCATCTTCAGCCACCGGCGGATCGTAAAATGCCGAACCGTTCTCGGTGATGTATAGCGGGATGTCGCCGTAGCGACCCTTGAACCAGGTCAGCGTATCGACCAGGCCTTGCTCGAACACCTCCCAGCCGGTTTCGGTATAGGTCTTGTTCGGCTGACGTACTGGCGTGGCCTTCAACGGGTACTGCTTCGGATCGTGCTTCACCACCGCGCGGGTGTAGTAGTTGATGCCGACGAAATCGACGTCCTGCCTGGTCAGCTTGAAGTCGTCGTCCGGGAAGTCCGGCCACGCGTCGCCGAAGATTTCCTTCAGCTCGGGAGGATAACTGCCGAGCAACGCCGGATCGGCGAACTGCTCGTTCATGTAGGCGTGTGCGCGGCGCGTGGCAGCGTGGTCTTCCGCGCTGTCCGAATGCGGGTACTTCGGCTCGATGTTGAAAACCACGCCGATCTGATGCTTGCCATGCGCGCGATACGCCTGGATGCCGGCACCGCTGGCCCGCATCAGGTTATGCGCAGCGATCGGCGCCTCGTACTTGCTGCGATGGCCCGGTGCCAGCGCCCCGTGCAGATAGCCGCCATCGGTGACGACCCACGGTTCGTTGAGCGTGGCCCATTGCTGCACGCGGCCATCCAGCGCCTTGAACATCACCTCGGCGTATTCGGCGAACCAATGCGCGCTGTCGCGATTCAGCCACCCGCCGCGGTCGTCCAGTGCCGCCGGCAGATCCCAATGGAACAAGGTGGCGTTCGGGGCAATGCCCTGCTCCAGCAGTTCATCGACCAGCCGCGAGTAGAAGTCCAGACCCTTCGGATTGATCCGGCCGGTGCCCTCGGGCAGTACGCGCGCCCAGTTGATGCTGAAGCGATAGCCCTGCAGGCCCAGCGCCTTCATCAGCTGCACGTCGCCCTTGTAGCGCCGGTAGTGATCGCAGGCGATGTCGCCGGTATCGCCGTTCGCCATCATGCCCGGCGTATGGGCGAAGCGCTGCCAGATACTGGGACCGGCACCGTCGGCCAGCGGCGAGCCTTCGATCTGGTAGGCCGACGTCGAGGCCCCCCAGAGGAAGTTCTCGGGAAAGCGGAAGCTGCGAGTCATGGGCGGTAGCTCTTGATGCCGCAGTGCGGCTTGAAGTAAACGATTACATGACGAGAATAGCCTAACGTCGAGTCGATGTGCAGATGCCCTGCGCACGACAGCGCCGCGGGCTTACGTAGCTCGGCTACATTGAGGAGCCCGCATCAATGGCAACCGTACGCCTGGATAGAGTGCGCAAGGTTTACCCGAACGGCCACGTCGGCGTGGCGGGCGCCAGTTTCGATATCGCCGATGGCGAATTGCTGGTACTGGTCGGCCCCTCCGGCTGCGGCAAGACCACCCTGCTGCGGATGATCGCCGGACTGGAATCGATCAGCGACGGAACGCTCAGCATCGACGGCCGCGTGGTCAACGACGTCGCGCCGAAGGAGCGCGATATCGCGATGGTGTTCCAGAACTACGCGCTGTACCCACACATGACGGTGGCACAGAACCTCGGCTTCGGCCTGCATCTGCGCGGGCACAAGCCGGCCGAGATCAAGCAGCGCGTACGCGAGGTGGCAAAGACCCTGGAATTGGAGCAGCGCCTGGATTCGAAGCCCGCCGCGCTTTCAGGCGGTCAGCGCCAGCGCGTTGCGCTGGGCCGCGCCCTGGTCCGCAATCCAAAGGTATTTCTGCTCGACGAGCCGCTGTCCAACCTCGACGCCAAGCTGCGCCTGAGCATGCGCGTGGAGATCGCCCGGCTGCACCGCCAGCTGGGCGCCACCATGATCTACGTTACGCACGACCAGGTTGAGGCGATGACGCTGGGCCAGCGCATCGTGATGCTCGATGGCGGCGTGATCCAGCAGATCGACACGCCGATGAACCTTTATGAGCGACCGGCCAACCTGTTCGTCGCAAGCTTCCTCGGCAGTCCTGCGATGAACCTGTTGCGCGGCACGTTGCGTGCCGCCGACGGCCTCAAGCTGGCCACCGCGCAGGGGGACATCGCGCTCGGCTCAGTTCCGCAAGCAAGCTCACTGGAACGCTGGCTGGATAGAGAGCTGATCCTAGGCGTGCGTCCCGAGGATCTGCGGCTGCTCGACTCCAGCACCGATGCCGCGATCGACGCCAGGCTGGAGGTGATCGAACCGGTCGGCAACGAGATTTTTCTCAACCTGCGCTATGGCGATCAAGCTCTGGTTGCGCGCACTCCGCCGCGCACGCTTCCTGAACTCGGCAGCACTCTGCACTTCGACTTCGCCTGGGAACGGCTACATTTTTTCGACCCACAGCACGGTTTGCGCATCACCACACCGAACGATTGATTCGGTCCGCAAACACCACGTCCATCCCCTTCGCTCACGTCTATCCCGTCGGCCCACTTCTATCCCGTTCGCCCTGAACTTAGCGTAGCGAAGTCGAAGGGCACTCCCGCGCAGCTTATTCGCGGGTCGAATCATGGGCAGCGAGGTGAATAGGTGACCCTGCCCAGCCTTGATCCTCATCGACCCTCTACGGTGTCGTACCAGTCCCTGGCCGTCGAATGCTGAGCACGGCCGGCAGGCTATGGATCACGATCTCGCCAGCACGCCAGTTCACCGATTTGCCATTGAGGGATGCCATGCCAAGCTGCTTGCCTGGATAAGGCCACGGCAGCACCAGACCACCCGGCGGCATACTCTGGCCAGCAGGAATACGCAGCACGAGCTGCCCACCCTCCTCGCGCAAGGTGTAGCTCAAGACGCCCCACGGTGTACGCAAGCGCTCGATCGCCACGCCTCGACCGGAAAACCATGCCGGATCGAGACCGGCAGCAAGCACCAGCGATTGGTCCGCGACACGCTCGTAGGCAAACATGTCATACACCGAACGCAGGAAGTCCGAGGCGATCCAGGCATGTGGCATATCGCCGACGAAGCGTGGCTGGCGTGAGTCGCGCCCCACCACCTCGGCCCACTGATTCCATGCAGCAGGACGACGGTCGGCAAGAAAAAACATCAGCAGTTGTTGGGCGCGGTCACGCCAGCCCAGCCGTATGAAGCTGGCCACGGTACGCAACTCGTATGGCGTGTAGTCGTCCCAGTGCTGGCTGCCGTCACGACGCGTCACGAAGCCCTGCCAATAGCGCTGAAACGTCTGCGCCAGCAGCTTGGGTGGCAGCCAGTCCATCGCATGGCCGGGCGATAGTGCGATCGTAGTCGAGGTGGCATCGAAATCGCCCAGCTCCGCTGCGCCGGGAATGTAGTTGATGTGGTGTTGCTGCATCGAGGTCAGGATCGACGCCTTCAGGTCAGCGCGAAACTGATCACGCGCTGCCGCGTAGCGGCTTGCTTCGTCGGGCTTGCCCAGCGCCGCAGCCAGCTCCGCCGCATCGTCGTATCCGATCAGCGACCAGAAGTCGTCCCAATACGAATGCATCGGCTTGGCCGAGTAGCCTTCGTGGCTGATCGAGGCCGGCATCAGTCCGTACAGCGCACGCCGGTCGCCGACCTGGTTGGCCGCCGTGCGTTCGCTGGCCCGCAACTGATCCATGTACGCAGCGGTACGTTCGACGTGCGGCCACAACGAGTCCAGTCCGGCGCGGTCGTGGCTATAACGCCACCACTGCGCAATGGTGAAGATCAGCTCGCCCTGACTGTCGTTCTCCGGTACCGGATCGGAGCCACGCGCGTCCACGCAGCATGGCACCTTGCCGGTATTGAACTGATGCGTCGCATACCAGCGCACGAATTCTTCGACGACATCGGCATGGCCGCTGCGCAGCAGGGCCTCGCTCATCATCGCGCCATCGCGAATCCAGCTACGTCCGTACGAACGCGTGCCCGGTTGCAGCGCTGGTCCGTCGCGTGACATCAGGATCTGCGCCTGAGCACTGCGGGTTGTATCGATGATGGCTTGCTGCGCCGGTGGCAACTGCAGCTTCACGCGGTTGAGCTTTTCTTGCCACGCAGCAGCGACCCGATCGTGCTGCCTTTGCAGCCAAGCCGCCGCATCGGCGGGAGGGATGAACGGTTGCCCTTCGTCCGGGACAACCAGACCCAGCGTGACGTTCGCATGGGCCGGCACGGTCAACCGATACAGCAGCGCACCCTGCGCATGGCCGTCGGCATCGTGCAGGGCACTGACCCGCGACGCGTTGCCGCTGGTCAGTTGTTCGGGCAGCGCGGTCGTCACCTGGCTGCTGGCGACAAACGCGGAAGGTGCCTGCAGCGGCACGACGCGCAGAGCGTGATTGACCTGCAGTGCGTGACCGTCCCAGGCAAAGTCATGGATCGGGCTGATGCCGCCAGGCGTGTTGAGGAATTGCGTGGGCGGGTTCACCTGGAAGGGGCGCAGCAGCAATGCCAGCGTAAGCGAGCGTGCCTGCGCGCCGTCGTTGTGCACGGTGTATTGCAGTAGCAAGCTCGAGTGCGCCGATGAGCCGTCGGCCACGACGGTTGTTGCCAGGCCGAGCTCGCCGGCCTGCCAATGTACCGTAGGTATCGGCAGATAGCCGTCCTGCAGGCTCTGCGTGGTTTTCACGTTCGCCCAGTCGATCAGCTTGCGGCCATCGATCAACATCGGCTCGATCGACCAACCGCCCTTGCCCACTTCCACCGCGCCGTCTTCGGAGATCAATGCCGAATGCGCCGCGCCGCCATCCACGCCGACCAGTGTCCAGTAACTCTGCTCACCGGAAAATCCGCGCGGGTACGTACCGCGTGGCGCGTGTTGCGCCTGCTGCAGAAACTGCGCGTTCGGCGAACTGCCTGCCGAAGTCGCAGGCCCCGGAACGGATACCGGCGGCAATGGTGTGAGCCGCAAGTTGCTCACGCACAGTTCGCCTTTGCCGCCATGTCCGGCGTAGACGGTGAATTCCAGCGTGCTGCTCTGGCGCAGCGTGCGATCCTTGGCCGGCCCCCAGGCGGATTCGATATCGCGCTTGCCTGCGCTGATCGTCTGCCACGTAGCGCTGGGTTGAAACACTTCGCGCCGATACCACCACACGTTGTCGCCACTGGCGTCAATCAGTTTTACTTGCAAGTCGTTTGCCGGCATCGCACCACGCAGGTCGAACGACAGCGCGTAATTGGCGGGGAACGTGATGGGCAAGGTACGACGCAGGGTGGCGCCGCCGGAGACGCCATTGAAATTGAAGTCCAGGCATAGCGCGCTGCCACGCTTGTCAGCGACGGGACGCAACGCGGCACTGATGTCATCGGTGCCCTCGGCACGCCAGAGCTCCGGATGGCTGAAATCATCCAGCGTTCTTGATGGCGAAGCATCGGCGACCCGGATAGTCAGGCTGGTGGCAAGCAGCAGACCCGATAGCAGAACAAGCAAGAGAGGTCTGGCGCGATGGTGGTAGGGAAGCCAAAACATCCTCTCAGCCCTTCACGCTGCCCAGCAGCAGCCCTTCCAGGTAATAGCGTTGCATCGCCAGGAACAGCAGCAACACCGGCAATACGGTGATGACCGAGCCAGCCATCATCAACTCGCTGTCCTGCGCGTGCTCGCGCGCCAGCGAGGCCAGTCCAATCGGCAACGTGTAATGTTCCTGCCCGGTCAGCACGATCAGCGGCCACATGAAGTCGTTCCACGCGGCGAGAAAACTGAAGATCGCCAGTGTGACCATGATCGGTTTCAGCAGCGGCAGCACGATCTGCCCGAAGATGCGCCACTCGCCGGCACCGTCGATGCGCGCAGCCTCGATCAGCTCATCCGGTATGCCGCGCGCATACTGGCGCACCAGAAAGATGCCGAATACGCTGGCCATCGCCGGCACGATCACGCCCGCGTAGCTGTTCACCAGGCCGATGTATTTCAGCAGCAGAAACAGCGGCAGCATCGCCACCTGGGCGGGAATCACCAGCGCGCCGATCAATGCCTGAAACAGCCGTTCGCGACCGGCGAAGCGCAGCTTGGCGAACGCGTAGCCGGCCATCAGATTGAACGCCAGCGACAGCGCAGTGATCACACTCGATACGGCGAAACTGTTGATCAGGTAGCGGCCCATACCGGCGTGCACGAACAGTTCGCGGTAGTTGCTCAGCGTGGCGTGCACTGGCAGCAGCGGGGGCGGCAGCGCACTGGCTTCGCCCGGTTGCATGAAGGACACCGACAGCATCCACAGCAGCGGAAACAGCGCCACCACGGCGCCACCGATCAGCAGTCCATTGATCAGGGACTTTGCCCAATGCGAATTCATGCTTCGCTCCCCCGTCGCGCCAGTTTCAGCATCACCGCGGTCACCGCGAACATGATCAGAAACAGCAGGAACGCCACCGCCGAGGCCGAGCCGAGGTTCCACCACTTGAAACCCTCGTCGTACATCAGATACAGCACGCTCGTCGTGCTCTGCAGCGGCCCGCCTTCGGTCATCACATAAGGCTCGGCAAACAGCTGGAAATAACCCGAGACGGTGAGGATGCTCACCATCAACATGGTCGGCCCGAGCATCGGTAGAGTGATGTGGCGGAACTGTCGCCACGCCGACGCGCCGTCGATGCGGGCGGCTTCGTAAAGGTCGGCCGGGATAGCCTGCAGGCCGGCGAGAAAGATGATCATGTTGTAGCCAAAGTTCTTCCACACCGCGAACAGGATGATCGTGGGCATCGCCCAATGCGGATCGCCGAGCCAGTCGATTGAATGGAACCCGAAATGACCCAGCACGAAGTTCGCCATGCCGTACTTGGTGTTGAACAGATAACGCCAGATCACCGCCACCGCCACCACCGTGGTCACCACCGGCGCGAACAGCGCGGTGCGAAAGAACGGCTTGCAGCGTGCCAGCGGCGAGTTCAGCAGCAGCGCGGCACCAAGCGACGTGCCCATCGACAGCGGGACGCCGACGGCGACGAAGTACACCGTATGCCCGAGCGCCGACCAGAACAGCGGACGCTGCAACAGTGCCCAGTAGTTCTGCAGCGCCACAAAGCGCAGGTTGTGGATATTTGCCAGCGCGTAGAGATCGTAGTCGGTGAGGCTGAGCGCCAGCGCGGCGATCACGGGTAGCAGGAAGAACACACCCAGCACCAGCAGAGCTGGCGTGAGGAACAGCCACGCGGCACGTTGAGAGCTCATCGGCCGGTTCCTGCTTCGGGATGCGAATGATCAAGTGTCCAGCGGCGCTTCTCCAGGATGCGGTCGGTGCGACGATCCATCTCGGCGACGGCTTGGTCAATCGTCAGTTCACCGGCAACCGCCTGCGCGGCGACCAGCTGCATCTCGTTGGCAATGCGCTCCCACTCCGGCACCGCCGGCGTCGGCCGCGCCCGCTCCAGCTGATCGCGGAACGCGCGCGCTTTCGGATCGTCATGCAGCGCACCACCCTCCCAAGACGAACGCCGCGGCGGCATATCGCCAAGCAAGTCATAGAAGCGCCGCTGCACCTGCGGCTGTGACAGGTATTCGATCAACTGCCACGCTGCATCCTTGCGCTTGGACGTGCGGAAGATCGCCAGGCTGGAGCCGCCAGCAGCGCCAATGCCGGCATCGTTCGGACCAGGCAGCGGCTCGGTCGACCAGTCACCCTCCTGCGCGGGCGGCAAGCGCTTGCGGAACTCACCGATATTC
>JBAPPP010000003.1:0-5607 GCA_049280175.1 Rhodanobacter sp. | reverse complement strand
GGCGCAGCTTCACCGAGGCTGACGCGCTGCCGCCCAGGTGCGTGCTGGTATTGAGCTGCACCAGCCGCCATGGGCCGGCAGCCTCCGGGTCGAGGCCCAGCGCGATCGCTTCGAGGTCCTCGTCGTGCACTTCGCGCTTCTTGTCCGCCAGCGTCTTGAAGCGCGCAAAGATCACATCCAGTGCCGCATCGTCCGGCGTGTGGCCAAGCGCTTCCAGGCGCTGGCGCAAGGCGGCGCGGCCGGAATGCTTGCCGAGCACCAGCCGTGTCTCGGCGATGCCCACATCTTGCGGACGCATGATTTCGTAGGTGCCACGATGCTTGAGCATGCCGTGCTGATGGATACCCGACTCGTGCGCGAACGCGTTGTCGCCCACGATCGCCTTGTTGCGCGGCACCGCCTGGCCGGTCAGCTGGGTCAACAGGCGCGAGGTGGGATACAGCCGGCGCGTGTCGATGCGCGTGTCGACGCCGAAATGCGGCGCACGCACCTTCAGCGCCATCACGATCTCTTCCAGTGCGGCGTTGCCGGCACGCTCGCCAATGCCGTTGATGGTGCACTCGACCTGGCGAGCGCCAGCACTCACCGCAGCCAGGCTGTTCGCCACCGCCATGCCCAGGTCGTCGTGGCAGTGGCTGGAGAAGATCACCTTGTGCGCATCGCGCACGTGCTCGCGCAGATAGGTGAATAGCTCGACGATTTCGGCCGGCGTGGTGTAGCCGACCGTGTCCGGCGCGTTCAGCGTGGTGGCACCGGCGGCGACTGCAGCGCTGAACACCTCGACGAGGAACTCGGGTTCGGTACGCAGTGCGTCCTCGGCCGAGAACTCCACCTCATGGCACAGTCCGCGCGCACGTTCCACCGCGGCGACTGCCGCATCGATCACCTGCGCCTTGCTCATGCCGAGCTTGTGTTCGCGATGCAGTGGACTCGTCGACAGGAACACGTGGATGCGTGCGTGCCGTGCCTGCTCCAATGCCCGCGCGGCGCTGTCGATGTCGCCGATCTGACATCGTGCCAGAGCGCATACCGTGGTGGTTTTCAGCATGCGTGCGATTTCAGCCACCGCAGCGAAATCATCGGGCGAGGCCTGCGGGAAACCTGCTTCAAGCACATCGACCCCAAGCGCTTCGAGCGCTTGTGCAATGCGCAACTTGGTGCGCCGATCCATTGAAAATCCGGGCGCCTGCTCACCGTCGCGCAAGGTGGTGTCGAAGATGCGTACGCGATCGGCAGCAGCGTGCGCGCCGCCGGATATTGTTTCGGTTGTAACCGATTTGGGGTTCATCGCTTAGCTCCGCTGATGCGAGCCAAGGGCAACAAAAAACCCCGCGCCGTTTCCGGTGCGGGGTTCTTTGGGAGTCTTCAGGTTACTGCTTGGTTACCTGGATACTTGCCCTCAGCCCGCACCTCCGTTGGTAATAAGGAGTACGAGTACAAGGGTAAGAAGGAGCGTGCCGCGAACCTGCAGCAGCCCGGCAACCGTCAGAAGGCGGTTGGTTTCGGCGTTGCGGCGGTGGTTGCTGCGTTGCGACATGTGATCGAACGTAAACCATGCGTTTGCAAGCTGTCAACAGTTTTCTTTATGACGAAAACTACTAAGCGGCTTTGTGTGATTCAGACGGCTATCCATCCAAATGGAAATACCAGTTCACTCGTATGGGCATTGCGCCGGCACGAAAACTTCAGGTCAACTTGACTTGAACAAGGTGCGAAGATAGAGCTGAAGAGCCTGCTGCAGCTGGCTCAGCGCCAATCGACGGCCGCTCAGTCCGGGCTCCGCATTCAGCGCCACCGCGGCCTTCATCAGCTGCAATACCACCACCGCGGCGGCACGTAGATCGGCCGCCTCACGACGCGGTGCGTGCCGGGTAAGCAGCGCCTGCAATGCTTCCCGCAGGTGCTCGCGAATCGGCATACCGCGGATGGTCGGTAAAGGTGCGGTGGACTCGGCGAGCACGACAAACGCCGGATGACGGCGGCGAAACGCTACCAGTACGCGGATCAACTGTGTCCCGAGCTGGTCGCTGTCCCAGTCCAGCGAACTTGCCGCCAACTTCTTCAGGCGCAGCTGCAATGCGTCCGTATAGCCACTCATCAAAGCCTGCGCCAAGGCTTCCTTGGTGGGAAAGAACTGATACAGCGAACCGATCGAGGCGCCGGCACGGGCAGCGATCTCGGTCATGGTGGCGGCTTCGTAGCCTTTCTCGACGAAGCAGGCGGCGGCGGCATCCAGCAGGGACGCTACGCGCTCGTGACCGCGCTGTCGCTGCGGCCTGCGTACGCTTTCAATTGACTTTTGTGAGGCCATCCTCATATTCTCCAAAGTGAGAATAGCCTCACTTTCATGCTTGGAGAGTATCGTGGAAAAACTTGATCCGCGCAGCACTGCGTTAGTACTCATTGACCTGCAAAAGGGCATCGTGCCGTACGCCGGTGGCCCGCACACCGCGGCCGACGTGTGCACGAGGGGCGGTGCATTGGCGGCGCGCTTTCGAGCGCTGGGTGCGCCGGTGGTATTGGTGCGCGTGGGCTGGTCGGCGGATTTCGGCGACGCGCTGAAGCAGCCGGTGGATCAGGCGACACCGGCCAGGGTACTGCCGGATAACTGGCTGGAGCTCGTCGATGAACTGGCTGAAGCGCCAAATGATCTCCATATCACCAAGCGTCAGTGGGGCGCGTTCTACGGCACCGAGCTTGACCTGCAACTGCGTCGTCGTGGCATCACGCAGATCGTGCTGGGTGGCATTTCCACCAACATCGGCGTGGAATCGACTGCCCGTGCGGCGTGGGAGCACGGCTATGCGGTGGTGTTCGCCGAGGACGCGATGAGCGCGGCGAATGCCGAACAGCATCGCTTCGCGGTGGAAACCATCTTCCCGCGGCTGGGCCGTGTGCGCTCGACCGCAAAGATCCTCGACGCGCTGGCCTGATGCTCCGTTGCCTCCCCGGTAAGCGGGGAGGCGGCATCTAGGCGGTGACCTGATCGAGCAGCCAGTCGCGCAGCGCGTCGTCATCCGCCGCCAGCGGTTCGGCTGAGGCAGGACGTGCCAGCATCGCCGCGAGTGATGCTGGCACCGCGACCGGATGCCCGACCAGCGGTTCCACCACGCTTTCAAACTTTGCCGGGTGTGCGGTGGCGACGACCGTCCAGGTCGAGCTGTCGCCTTGATCGCTCAGGCGATCGAGCAGGTGTATCGCAGTGGCCGTATGCGGGCAGAACACGTCGCCGTGATCGCGGGCATGGCTGGTGATGGTCTGCCCGATCGCCGCATCGTCGACGCTGTATGCCTGCAATTGTTCGCGTAGTCCGGTTTCGTCCGGGTAGGTCCAGCGCAGTCGCTCGAAGTTGCTCGGCGCTCCCACGTCCATCGCATTGGCCAGTGTGGCGATGGCTACACGTGGCGCGTACGGCGCACCGGCGAAGTAGTCGGGCAGCGTGGTGTTCGCGTTGCAGGCGAGCAGCACCTGGCCAATCGGCAAGCCCATCTCGCGCACCCACAGGCAGGCCATGGCGTTGCCCAGGTTGCCGGTGGGGACGATGAAGTTCATCGGCGTGCCGTGGGCGCGCCACCCGGCCAGCGAAGCGTGTGCGTAGTAGCTCATCTGCGGCAGCAACCGGCCCAGGCTGATGCTGTTGGCCGAGGAAAGCGGCCGCTGTACCTGCAGCGTGGCATCGGTGAGTGCGGCCTTGACCATCCGCTGACAGTCGTCGAATTGCCCGGCCACGCGTAACGCCTGCACGTTGTCACCGAAGCAGCCGAGCTGGTGTGCCTGGCGCGGGGAGACCAGACCATCGGGATACAGGATCACCACCCGCACGCCGGATTGGCGATGGAACGCGGCGGCCACCGCCGCGCCGGTGTCGCCGGACGTGGCAACAAGAATGGTGAGCGGCCGTTCGTCAGCACGTGGAAGCCGGCGCATGCAGGCGGCGAGAAAGCGCGCGCCGACATCCTTGAACGCGGCGGTCGGGCCGTGAAATAGCTCCAGCACATTCGCGTTCTGTTGCGGCAATGCGCGCAGCGGCGTGGCGAAGTCGAGCGCCTCGCTGCAGATCGCCGCTAGCTCCGTCGCCAGCGGGTCGCCTGCGAAGAACGGTGCGAGCAGCGTCGCGGCGGTGTCGGCCAGCGAACCCTGCGGGTCGAATGCGGACGGATCGAGCTTCGGTAATTTCTCGGGCACAAATAGCCCGCCGTCCGGGGCAAGCCCGGCGGCAATCGCCTGGCTGATCGGTACGGCCGGACTACGGCCACGCGTGCTTTGGTAGCGCAGCGATACGCTCATGCGCACACCACGGCCTTGTAGGAGCGCACCCTGTGCGCGATCAGCCTCGCCGCAAACCCATCGCGCACAGAGTGCCCTCCTACAAAATGTGCGCTCATGGCCGAACCTCGTCGATCAGAATCGCCGCTGGGCCATCAATGGGTGCGACGAACGGATCGCTGTCCAGCCCCGCTTCGGCGAATGCGCTGCGCATCGCAAGCGCGGCAGCCTCGGCGTCGCGACGTTGCTCGTACCAGCCGAACACGCTGGGGCCAGCGCCGGAGATGCTGGCGCCGAGTGCATGATGATCGAGCGCGGCCTGCTTCACGCGGGCGAAGTTCGGTACCAGCGGTGCGCGGCGCGGTTCCACCAGCACGTCCTGCAAACCCTCGCGTACCAGTGCTGCTTCACTGCGATAACACCCGGCCAGCAGCAGGGCGAGGTTCGCACTTTGCGTCACGAAATCGCCCAGTGCGTAATCGCCCGCCAGTGCGGCGCGTGCCTTGCGCGTTTCCAGCACATAGTGCGGATGCACCAGTGCGCAATGCCAGTCGGCCGGCACCGGAATGCGCAACAGCCGGTCCTGGGTGGCCAGCACCAGACCGCCCAGCAGCATCGGGCCCAGGTTGTCGCCGTGGCGGCTGCCGCTGGCGACTGCTTCGCCATCCAGCGCGAAACCGTACAGCGCCTCGCGCGGTAACGGCTTTTCGAGCAGCGCATTGGCGGCCACCAACGCGGCCACGCAAGACGCCGCCGAGCCGGCCATGCCCGAGCCCAGCGCAATACCCTTGTGCAGCGTCAGCTCGAAGCCGTAGGACAGGCCGAGTGCCTTGCGCAACGCCAGCAACGCCGTGCCCGCCGTGTTGCGTCGCGGATCGGTCGGGAGATCGGTTACGCAGCCGTGGATCGCCGCGATACGTACGGTCGGCTCGTCGATGCGACGCACCTCGGCGCGGTCGCCGGCACCGGCCATGCTGTGGCCGAGGATATCGAAGCCCACGCCGACATTGCCCACGCAAGCGGGAGCGAAAGCAGTGGCGGCGAGGGCGAGTTGCGGTGACATTTTTCTGGATTCCTGAAGTAGGGCGTTCATGCGCGCGGCTCCAGCGCTTCGGCGATGCGCAGCAGGTCGGCGAATACACCGGCTGCGGTCACCTCCGGCCCAGCACCGGGGCCTTGCACGAGTAAGGGATTGTCGCAGTAACGGCGGGTGGTGAACTGCACCACGTTGTCGGTCAGCCGGGTATGCGCGAACGGATGCGTGGCAGGCAGCACGGCCAGCCGCACACAGGCGCGACCGTGGCGGTCGAGGCTGGCGACGTGGCGCAGCACGCCGCCTGC
>JBAPPP010000002.1:0-7364 GCA_049280175.1 Rhodanobacter sp. | reverse complement strand
CGTTCGGTCCAGTCGACCATCCGGGTCAGCGTCTCCGCTCCAATCACCAGCACTTTCTTGGACTGGCCACTGCGGATGAACTTGTCGGCGATGCCCAGCGCGTAGACGAAGCCGGAACAAGCGGCGTTGACGTCGAACGCAGCACAACCATTGGCGCCCAGACGGTGCTGCACGAGACAGGCAGTGGACGGGAAAATGATGTCTGGCGTAGTGGTACCGAGCACGATCAGATCGAGTTCGGATGCCTTGACGCCTGCTGCCTCCAGCGCGTTCTTCGCTGCCTCGTAGGCCAGGTCGCCGGTGGTCTGGCCATCAGCCGCAATATGGCGCTGACGGATACCGGTGCGGCTATGGATCCATTCGTCGCTGGTGTCGACGATTTTTTCGAGATCGGCATTGGTTACAACGCGCTCAGGCAACGCGCTGCCGGTAGCAATGATGCGGGCAAAGATCTGGGACATTCAGCTATCCATCAACGAATACAGAGGATCGAACGCCGCGGGCGACGGCTGCACAACCACACATCGGGCTTCACAACATCGCCACGTTACGTTCCGGCGCACATAAACGCAAAACGGCGCGTCGCCGCGCCGTCCCGCATGATCGCATTCCGGGGAATCCGCAGACTCCCGCAGAACCCATCAATCCTCGACCGACACCGCACCCTTGGTTTCGATCACTTTCTTGCCACGATAGTAGCCGTCCTTGGTGACGTGATGGCGCAAATGCACTTCGCCACTGGTCGGATCGGTGGACAGCTGCACGGTCTTCAGCGCGTCGTGCGAACGACGCATGCCGCGGGTGGACGGGGTACGGCGGCTCTTGGCAACTGCCATGGTAGTTCTCCAGCTAAAACTTGATGATCTGTTACGACATGACCTGGAGCAGGATGATCCGGGCCGGTGGTTACTTCTTCAGTTCGCGCAACACCGCGAACGGATTTTCGGAGCGCTCATGACCGGCAGATTCTTCATCCAGGTCGTGGCCTGTCACTTCGTCGGGCAGGCTGCTGTCCGGATTGATCGGGACCAGCGGCAGCACCAACAGCAATTCGTCTTCAATCACATCGGCCGGATTCAACCGGCCATCCTCGGGCACCAGCAGCGGCTCGCAGTCAGGCGGCAGCCCAGCTTCGTCGCGCTCATGCTTGATCAGGCCAAGCCGCGTATCCACCACGACCGGGAGCACAAACGGCTCCAGCGTGCGTTGGCAGATCAGCGTGAGCGAAGCCTGCGCGCGAACATCAACATAGTCTGAGCCAAAGCTGTCGCGGCCGAAATCCAGCTCGAACCGCACCACCCCATCGGCGCTCGCCAGCACCTCGCACAGGCGTGACATCGACGCGATGGGCAGCGTTCCCTCGAATGAACGCCGCGCCGAGACCATGCGCCAAGCGTCCACGGACTCTGGCAGTGTCACGGACATAATCGGGAAATATTAGGTTTGAAGTCGCCCAAAGTCAACTAGCGCGGCCACTGGACGACACAAGGCAGCCGCCGAAGCAGGTTATTTTGCCTGATCCTGCCCCAATACGGCAGACTAAATCACTCCGTCCCCTGAGCCGCTACCCGTGAATGCCTATTTAACGTTCGGCGTAGCTGCCTTGCTGGTGCTGCTGATCATTGTCCTGGGCTGGTCGCTACGGCAGCGCCGTCGCCAGACTCAACGCAACGTCGGCCTGCAAAACCTGCTCGACCTGGCCGACCGGCTGGAGGCCGACCTCAAAACCTGTCGTGCCGGCCTGCAGCAGGCGCACGCCGTGATGTCGCTCAACCCCGACTTGCCCGCCGCCAGCGAACAGGACGCCCAGCATGCGATCGACGCCGGCCTGCGGGCATTGCTGCAGCAACGGCTGTGGATACGCGACCGTTCACCGCGCGCCAGCCAGCATGAGCTGGACGATGCGGCCCGTTCAATGCAGGCCACCCGGGACCGTCTACAGCCTTTGCTGCAAGCACTCACCCAGGCCCAGATCGACCTGAACAGCGCCATGCGTGAACATCTCCGCCGCGAAGCCGATACATGACCCCAGCGCTATTGACCCCGTCTCGATCGGTTCCGTCCCGGTCGGCGTCGCCCCGGTTGGTGCTGGGCTCCACTTCACGCTACCGCGCCGAACTGCTGCGCCGGCTGTGTGCGGATTTCGAACAGCGCGCACCCGGCACCGACGAAACCGCGCTGGTCGGCGAGACACCCTCAGCACGGGCGCTGCGGCTCGCCATCGCCAAGGCCGAAGCGGCAGCCAGCGGACTGCATGATGCGCTGGTGATCGGCTCCGATCAGGTCGCCGAACTCGACGGGCTGATGCTCGACAAACCCGGAACATCCGAACGCGCCCTCGCCCAACTCACCGCCAGTTCCGGCCGCGAAGTGCAATTTCATACCGCGCTGTGCCTGCTGGATACCCGTGACGGCCGTCGGCTTACCCATGTCGATCACACCCGCGTGCGTTTTCGCCATCTGAGTGCGCTGGAAATCGCCCGCTACGTCGAGCGCGAGCAACCGCTCGATTGCGCCGGCAGCTTCAAATGCGAAGGCCTCGGTATCAGCCTGTTCGAATCCATCGACAACCAGGACCCGAGTGCGCTGATCGGGCTACCGCTGATTGCCCTGGCGCAGATGCTGCGGGAATGTGGGATGGCGCTACCTTGAGGAGAGTGCCTGCCCTCACAGCATCCGGATCCTGTGAGCAACCAGCGGGAATGCGTCAAGGAATGCCGTGCAGCGAGCAAGCTGCCTCACAGTAAGAGTGCCAAGCCCGGCGCTACACTGCGCCAGTCGCGACCGAGAAAAGTTGCACTCGACTTCTACCCCGTCCGCCCCTCTCTAATATTCACCGAGAAACTATGTCCGCCATCACTCCGCTCCGCGATGAACATCTGCATCAACGACTGGAGGCTGCCATGGCCCAGGTCAACCGGGTGCTGTTGGGCAAGCCGCGGCAGGTGAAACTGGCGTTTACCTGCCTGATTGCCGGCGGCCATCTGCTGCTGGAGGACGTGCCGGGTGTGGGCAAGACCACCCTCGCCCACGCGCTTGCGGCGACCTTTGCGCTGGAGTTCCAGCGGGTGCAGTTCACCAGCGACCTGCTGCCGTCGGACATCATTGGCGTCAGCGTGTTCGAACGCGAGACCGGTCTGTTTCGCTTCCATCCGGGCCCGATCTTCACCGGCCTGCTGCTGGCCGATGAAATCAACCGCGCCAGCCCGAAGACGCAGAGTGCCCTGCTCGAAGCGATGGCCGAGGATCAAGTAACGATAGACGGCCAGACGCATGCCCTGGCGCAGCCGTTTTTTGTCGTTGCCACGCAGAACCCGCTCGACCTCAACGGCACGTTCCCGCTGCCCGACTCGCAGCTCGATCGTTTCATGTTGCGACTGTCGCTGGACTATCCGGACGCCGCAGCCGAACGCGCGCTGCTCATCGGCAGCGATCGGCGCGACTTGCTGGCCCAGCTGGTCCCGCAACTCGACGGCGCTTCGCTCACTGCGCTATACCGGCAAGCGCAAACCATTACCGCCAGCACCGCCCTGCTCGACTACCTGCAGGGGCTGCTCACCGCCAGCCGCAGGCATGCCGAAATCCGTGTAGGGCTGTCGCCGCGCGCCGGCCTGGCCCTGCTTGGTGCGGCGCGGGCGTGGGCGCTGCTCAGCGGTCGCTCGCATGTGCTTCCAGAAGATATCCAGGCGCTGTTCGTGCCACTCGCCGCCCATCGTCTGCTGCCAACGCGTGGCGCCAGCGGCGACACGCTGGCGCGCAAGCTGCTGGCCGAGGTCGCGGTGGATTGATGCTGCAGCGCCTGCAATCCTGGGCCGAAAAGCGGTTGCCCGCGCTCACCCGCTATCGCCGCCGTGAGAGTTTGCCGATCGAGATGCATCGGCGTCGCATCTATATCGTGCCGACCGGCTTCGGCATCGGCTTTTCCCTGTTGCTGATGGTCATGCTGGCCGGCGCGTTGAACTACGCCAACAACGCCGCGCTGCTGCTCACCTGCCTGCTCGGCGCGGCCACTTCCACCAGCATGCTGGTGGCGTTTCGCAGCCTCAACGGTTTGCGCCTGAGTCATATCCATGCCGGCCACGCCGTCGCCGGCCAACCCATCGAACTCACGCTGACGTTCGACACTACCCGCGCACGCAGCGCGATCCGTATTGATCTGGGCCGCACCTCCATGGCGTTCGCGCTCGATGCAAACATTGCGGCCCACGTGAAACTGGCACTACCGACCACCCAGCGCGGCTGGCAGCCACTGCCGCGCCTGCGCTTGTGGAGCAGCTGGCCGCTGGGGATGTTTCGGGCATGGAGCTGGTTGAATCCGGATCAATCGGTGCTGGTATGGCCGCAGCCGGAAACTGCCGGACCACCACCCCAGGCGCTCGCTGACGATTCCCGCCACATGCGTCTTCATCAGGGCGACGAGCTGGCCACACTGCGCGACTACCGCGTCGGCGATCCGCGGCGGCACATCGCCTGGAAAGCCAGCGCCCATCATCACAACCTGCTGGTGAAAGATTTCGAGCAACCGCAAAGCCGTCCGCAGTGGCTGCTGGACTGGCGCCAGTTGCCCGGGCTGGGCGACGAGGCACGCATCGCCCGACTGGCACGCTGGGTGAATGAAGCACAGGCACAACGTCGCCATTACAGCCTGTGGTTGCCAGGTACCGAGATCCCTGCCGGCGGCGGCCCGCTGCATTACGCGCACTGCATGAGTGCGCTGGCGCAACTGCCATGACGCTATGGCTACTGCGCAAAAAGCCCGCGCCAGCGGTGGACAACCGCGCATTCGACCTGCTGAGCCTGACCGCAGCCCTGGTGCTAGGCCTGCACGCGCCACACTTGCCATGGTGGCTGAGCATCGCACTGGCACTAACCCTCCTGGGGCGCTGGTGGCAGCGACGCCAGCATGGCGGACGCGTACCGCGCTGGCTCAAGTTGCCGCTGCTGGTGCTGCTGACCTTGGCCGTCGTCACCTCCTACGGCAGCATCTTCGGCCGGGAACCAGGTACGGCGCTGGCAGTTGGCCTGCTGATACTGAAACTGCTGGAGAGCGAGACCGCACGCGACGTCCGCGTCGGCGTCAGCTTTGCCTGTTTCGCACTGATGACAGCGCTGCTGTTCGATCAAGGCTTGCTCGCCACTTTCGTGGTCGCACTGGGTCTGTTGCCGGCACTGGCCACCCTGCGTGCGCTGGAACCAGCGCAGCCGCAAATCAGCCTGCCACGCACCTTGCTGCCCGGCCTGACCCTGCTGGCAGCAACGCTGCCGTTGGCCCTGCTAGCATTCTTGCTGGTGCCACGGCTGAACTCACCGTTGTGGGGCGCACCGTCGCCCGGTGAGGCACAAACCGGCCTGAGCGACAGCATGTCGCCGGGTAACTTCACCGACCTACTCACTGACGACCGCCCTGCGCTACGCGTGAGTTTCGATGGCGCGCCGCCCGCCCCGGATCAACGTTACTTCCGCGCCTATGTCATGTGGAATTACGACGGTCGCAGCTGGCGTTACGTCGAGCCCCGGCTGAACGCAACTCGAGCACCGTCGCCGATCGAGGCGAGCGCTGCGATCAGCTATCGAATCAATCTGGAACCGACCCGTCAACGCGTGCTGCCCACGCTGGACGTACCGCTGGCCGCTCCCGAACAAGCGAGCTTGTTGCCCGACCGTGAAGTGCTTGCCGACAAACCAGTAAACACCCAGCTCAACTATCAGCTGCAGTCGGCCCTGCACTATCGGTTGCAGCCTGCGTTGGACGAACGCTCGCGAAACCTCGGCCTGCGCCTGCCGGTTGGCTTCAATCCACGTGCTCTCGCCTTGGCCAGCCAGTGGCGACAGCTCTACGGCGGTAACGACGTCGCGATCGTGCAGGCCGCGCTGTCGCTGTTTCACGACGGCGGATTTCGCTACACGCTGGCGCCGGCACCGCTGGGCCGCGATGCCGTGGATGATTTCCTGTTCGATACCCGCGAAGGCTTCTGCGAACACTATTCGTCGGCGTTCACCGTGCTGATGCGCGGCGCCGGCATTCCGGCGCGGGTGGTGACCGGTTATCAGGGCGGCTATTGGAACAAACTCGGGGACTACCTGCTGGTGCGCAATTCCGACGCCCACGCATGGAGTGAGGTATGGCTGGCCGGACGTGGCTGGGTGCGCATCGACCCCACTGGCGCCGTGCGTCCGTCAAGGGTGGAGCTGGGTGCGGCAGCTGCCGCTGGCGATCAACTGGCCTGGTATCGCGACGACTGGATGCAGGGCCTGCGCAATCACTGGGATATCGTCAACCGCTTGTGGGACCAGGGCGTTGTTGGCTTTAGCGCATTGCGCCAGCGCGGCCTGCTGACTCCGTTTGGTATTCGCGACACCGACGTGGCGACGTTGAGCGTATTGCTGGCGATCGGCAGCGTGCTGTTCGTCGCGATCGGGCTGGCCTGGGCCTTGTTGCGACGACAGCCGCGGGACGCACTGCGTGGGACCTTGCGTGAGCTGGAACGGAAGCTGGCGCGCAAAGGTGTAGTGCGCCAGTCCGGCGAAGGCCCACAGCACTATCTGGGCCGTGCTGCGCGGGCATTCCCCGGACAACGAAATGAACTGACCACCTTGATGCAAAGTTACCTGGAGTTACGCTACGCCCATGACGAACCGCCACCTGAACCGATGCGCGTATTTCAACGTGCGGTGAAGGATTTCCGTATCGTCAACGTGGTCAAATGAGAGTTGATGCGATGGCAGCGCATGCCATCGCCCATAGATGGAGAAGACGCCATGTCCATGTACCGCCCGCTCACAGTCGCCACCCTCATCGCCTTGCTTGGCGGTTGCGCGACGATTCCCCCGCCGCTGCAGGGCACTTACACCAATGTCACCACCGCCAGCGCGCAGCAGGGAGGCGCCAGCGGCAACCGCGTACGTTGGGGTGGCGAGATCATCAAGACCGAACCGGGGCCGCAGGAAACCTGCTTTTATCTGATGTCCCATCCGCTGGATAGTGAAGCACGCCCCGAACTCAGTAACGGCAGCGAAGGCCAGGGCCGCTTCGTCGCCTGCCGCAGTGGCTTTTACGATCCGGAAGTATTTACCCGGGGCCGCGAACTGACGGTTACCGGCACCATCAATGGCACGCTCTCGCAGAAAGTGGGTGGTTTCGACTACGCCTATCCGCGGGTGCAGGCGGACGTGGTCTACCTGTGGCCAAGGCAGCAATATGTCAACAATGCCTATCCATGGGGTTACAACGACGGGTTCTGCGGTCCGTGGGGTGGTGGCTTCTACGGCGGCTGGGGTGGCTACGGAGGCTGGGGTGGCGGCCCGTGCTGGGGTGGACCCTACTGGGGTGGGGCGCGAGGAGTGATCGTCGTGCGACCGCCACC
>JBAPPP010000001.1:0-13253 GCA_049280175.1 Rhodanobacter sp. | reverse complement strand
GCCAGCCGCTGGCGACTGGCTGGCTATCGCGAGGCGATGGCCGCCGCGGGTCTGCCCGAGGATCCGGCTCTGGTCGTGCAGGGCGCCTTTACCTTCGGCTCCGGCGTGGCGGCGGCGCGGCAGCTGTTTTCACTAGCCGAGCGGCCGACGGCGGTGTTCGCTGCCAATGACGACATGGCCACCGGTGTGATGTGGGCAGCGGGCGAGTACGGCTTGAAGGTGCCGCACGACCTGTCGGTCTGCGGCTTCGACGATACGCCGCTATCGCGCCAACTGTGGCCAGCGCTCACCACCGTCCAGCAACCTAGCCGCGAGATGGGCAAGATCGCAGCCGAGCAGTTGCTCGGCGTATTGCGCGGTCACGGCACCGGCCAGCTGGTGCAGGTGCCGTTCTCCCTGCAGATCCGCGGCTCTACCGCCGCCGTACCCTGAGGTTGTTTCACTCCGCCGCATGGCGCGGGAGTCATGCTGCATAGCAAATTGACAGCGCTGTCATTCCTGTCATTCTGCGACCCAGACGCGTACCACCGGTGCGCCAGCCCGGAGCCTTGACGTGCCATTGCTGCCCCCATCGAGCCCGTTCCTGCGACGGGTTTCCATGTCCGTATCACTCGCTGGCGTATTGCTCATGACCGTTCCCGCCATGGCTGGCGATGCGACCACCGTCCACCCCGAACAGTGGCCGAAAGGCAGCTCGCCGCTGCCGCCTGATCCCGTGATCGAGTCCCGAATCCAGGCACTGCTGGCGAAGATGTCGGTGGCAGACAAAGTCGGCCAGATGATCCAGGCCGACATCAAGTCCGTGACTCCCGACGATGTGCGCGAGTACCGCCTGGGCTCGATCCTGGCCGGTGGCAACTCCAAGCCGCCCGGACAGCCGTATCCCACTGCATCGCAGTGGCAAGCGCTATCCGACGCGTTTTACCGCGCGTCGATGGATACCTCGGGTGGCGGGCTGGCGATCCCGGTGCTGTTTGGCATCGACGCCGTGCATGGCCACAACAATCTCGTCGGCAGCACGCTTTTCCCGCAGAACTCCGCGTTGGGCGCCACGCGCGATCCGCAACTGATCCACGACATCGGCGAAGTCACCGCGAGGGAACTGCGTGCCAGCGGCTTCAACTGGACTTTCGCGCCCACCCTTACGGTGCCGCAAGACGGGCGCTGGGGCCGTTCCTACGAAGGTTATTCGCAGAATCCGGCGCTGGTGGCGCAATACGCTGCCGCCGTGATCGGTGGGCTGGAGGGCAAGCCGGGTACGCCGCAGTTCCTGGATGCCGAGCACGTGATCGCCACGGCCAAACATTTCGTCGGCGACGGCGGTACCCACGACGGCAAAGATCAAGGCGACGCCCAGATCAGCGAGGCGGCGTTGCGCGACGTGCACGCCGCCGGCTATCCGCCGGCGATCAAGGCCGGTGTGCAGGTGGTGATGGTCTCGTTCTCCAGCTGGAACGGGGTGAAGATGGCCGGCAACAAGGCGCTGATCACCGACGTGCTGAAGGGGCGCATGGGCTTCGACGGGATCGTGTTGGGCGACTGGAACGCGCACGGCCAAGTGCCCGGCTGCACCAACGAGGATTGCCCGGTGGCGTACAACGCCGGGTTGGACATGCTGGAGGCACCCGATTCCTGGAAGGGTCTCTACAAGAACACGCTGGCCGAGGTGAAGGCTGGGGTGATCCCGATGAGCCGCGTCGACGATGCGGTGACTCGCATCCTGCGGGTGAAGATGCGCATGGGCATGTTCGAGGCGGGGCTGCCATCGGCCAACCCGCTCGTAGCCCGGTCGGCGCAGGTGATCGGGAGTCCCGCGCATCGTGCGCTAGCGCGGCGGTCGGTACGCGAGTCGCTGGTGTTGCTGGAGAACAACCACGGCGTGCTGCCGATCGATCCGCGCAAGCACATCCTGGTCGCCGGCGATGGCGCCGACAACATCTCCAAGCAGAACGGCGGCTGGACGCTGACCTGGCAGGGCACCGGTCTGACCAATGCGAATTTCCCGGGAGCTACCTCGATCTGGGCCGGTCTCCAGGCGCAGGTGCAGGCGGCTGGCGGCAGCGCCGAGCTGTCGGTGGATGGCGACTACAAGCAGAAGCCCGACGTCGCCATTGTGGTGTTCGGCGAAGATCCCTACGCCGAATTCCAGGGCGACCTGCCGAACCTGGCATACCGTCCGGGCAACGATCACGACCTCGACCTGCTGCGTCGCCTGCGCGGGCAGGGCGTGCCGGTGGTGGCGGTTTTTCTAACCGGACGGCCGCTGTGGATGAATCGCGAGATCAACGCCGCCGACGCCTTCGTGGTGGCCTGGCTGCCGGGCAGCGAAGGCGAGGGCATCGCCGACGTGCTGCTGCGTACCCGCGACGGTCGCATCGCGAACGACTTCCACGGCAAGCTGGCGTATGCGTGGCCGCGTAGCGCGGTACAGATACCCGTCGCCGCCGTCGCACGAGGCGAGCATCCGCAGTTTCCGTACGGCTTCGGCCTGACCTATGCCGATAGCGGTAACACCGGTCCGTTGTCCGAGGATGCGGGGATCGCACTGAGCGCCGCGCGAGCCGGTGTCTACTTCACCCATGGCAAGCCGGCGCAGGGTTTCGAGCTGCACCTCACCGGCGCGAACGGCGTGGCCATGAATGTCGCCGCCGCTCCGGCCGCCACGGCGGATGGCAGCCTGCGCATCAGCGCGCTCGACTACAAGGCGCAGGAGGACGCGCGGAGTCTGAGCTGGTCCGGTACCGGTGCGGCAGGCGTCGAGTTGGTGACGCCCGCACCGCTCGACGTGGAGCGCGAAACCAATGGCGATGTGTTGCTGGTGACCACGTTGAGGGTCGATGCCGTGTCGCCGGGTGGCACTTCGATCGGTGTCGGCTGCGGCGCCGGCTGCAGTGGTCAGCTACCGGTCGGCCCGCAGCTCGCCGCGTTGCCTCACGGGCAGTGGCTGAGTCTGGGCATCCCGCTGAAATGTTTCCGCGAGGCCGGCGCCAACATGAGCAGGCTGGAGCAGCCCTTCGAATGGTCCAGTCACTCCGGCGAACAGATCGCGATCACCGACGTGTCGCTCGGCACGGTAGCGGACCAGACGCTGGCGTGCCCGATTCACGGGGACAAGCCATGAATGTCGAGCTGCTGTTCACCGTGGCGGCCCTGCTGGCGCTGGTCGTGAGCTTCGCGATGTTGGCCAGGTCGTTGCGCCAATGCGACCTCGCCATCGGCTACTCAGCATTCATCGAGCGCGGGTCGGCGGGATGCGCAACCCGTATTCGTGCGATTGGACGCCAAGACGTCCATTTGCTTTGCACCATTATCAGGCTGCCGGGAGGCGCGGCAAGCAGCGCGAGGGGTTGTGCAGCATGAGTTTGTGAAAACCTTGATGGCTTGTTGCCATGCGGCAAGCATTCATCGCAACGGCGCTCTATTATCCAATAATGACAGCGCTGTCATTTTGGGGTCAACGGCGTGCCAGTGGGGAGCTGGGAAATCTTTGTCATCGCCGGAGCGTGCGGCGGGCAACAATCATCCGAACGATTTAGAGGGAGAGCTAGATGAATCTGCATCACAAATTGTTGTATGTCGCCATGGCACTCGTGCTCGCCCCGGGGGCGCTGCGTGCGGCGGATCAAGACGCGACAGCGCCAAACGCGTCATCCCAGAACCCGGCATCCCAGAATCCGATCGCCGCTGATAAGAAAGCGAAGAATCTGGACGCCATCTCGGTTACCGCGACCAAGCGCGAGACGCCGCTGCAGAAAACGCCGGTGGCCGTCACGGCGATCTCGGCGGACACGCTCGACAAGGAGCGCGTGATGACCGTGCAGGATCTGACCAAACTGGTGCCAGGTCTGCAGGGTACGTCGGAAGGCGACCATGACGTGGTGACGCTGACCATGCGCGGCATTGGCAACGACAGCGCCAAGACCGAGTACGCCGACCCGGAAGTCGCGACCTTCGTCGACGGCGTGTACGCGCCTCGCGCCGAGGCTGCGTCGGGTCTGTTGCTGGACATGGATGGTGTCGAAGCGCTACGCGGTCCACAGGGCACGCTGTGGGGCCGCAACTCCACCGCTGGCGCCATCAGCTTCCAGACCGCCAAGCCCGATATCAACGGCGGTTTCTATGGCAATGGGCAGATCGAGGCTGGCAACTACAACCAGGTGGGTTCGCGCGCCGCGATCAACCTGCCTATCAGCAATACCTTCGCGATGCGTGTGGCGGTAGTGCACGAACAGCATGATGGCTACGTCGACTACCAGAACCCGGCCAGCGAATTACCGTCAGTGGCGCAGCAGAAGACGAACTATCTCGCCTCGGGTGGCAGTCTGGCGAATTTCCAGCCGATCAACCTCAACCAGTTCGTTCAGGGCGGTCAGAAATACGACGCGCAGGATCAGTCCGCTGCTCGCGTGAGTGCGGTGTGGCAACCGAGCGACACGTTCAAATGGAATCTTTCGTACGAATATTTTGCCGATCGTGGCACCCCCAGCCTGAGTCTTATGCAGCAGCCACGCTCGGGCCAGGATTTCTGGTCGGCGCTGATCACGACCGCGCCGTACCTGGATCGAACCTCCAAGACCGTGCGTAGTCGGATGGACTGGGAGATCAGCAGCGATATGGAGCTGAGCTATATCGCCGGCTACAACCGTTACTCCGGCAGCAGCGACTTCGACCAGGATGTCGGCGTAGCCGTACCCACCAGCTTCACCACGGGCGGCGTGCAGCAGGAGGACCGCACCAACTATTCGAACTACACCAGCTACAGCAGTGAAATCGACCTGAAGTCGAAGGGCCCGCAGACGATCGACTGGATCCTCGGCGCGTACTACGAGCACGAAGACAACAACATCCGCTTCGACATTCCGATCTTGAATGGTACCGACCAGGGTTCCATCAATTGGCAGGGTTCGTTCATCCAGCCGAAGGAAACGGTGGAGTCCAAAGCGATATTCGGCCAGGCCACCTGGCATATGTCCGATCACTGGCGTCTGACGACCGGCGCACGCTGGTCGCATGACAACAAAGACAATGACGGCGGTATCAACTGGGATTGGGATGGTGATCCGACCGTGCCGCAGATACCGATTTCGCCGGGCGTCCAGCCGAGTCCCGCGAACGGCTTCACCGCAGGCCAGCTCAACACCGCCTCGTACAGCAAGAGTGATGTCACCTGGTTGGCGCGTGTAGACACCGACGTCGGTGAGCATGGTCTGCTTTACGCCAGCGTCTCCACCGGCTACAAGTCCGGCGGCACCCAGGATGGCGGTGCGTTGTACAAGCCCGAGACACTTACCAACTATGAAATCGGCACGAAGTTCTCTTTCCTCGGCGGGCATCTGACCTGGAACAGCGCGGTCTATTACGAAGACTTCAAAAACTTCCAGCTGTCCGCGCCAATCACCTACGCCAATGGCGCACACGGCCTTGGCTTCTCGAACGTGCAGGGCGACACGAAAGTGTTGGGCTTCGAGTCGGAGCTGGCGTTGCAGGAGCAGGATGACCGCGTCAACCTGATCTTCTCGGCGATTCCAAAGAAACAGCTCGGTACGCTGATGTATGCAGGAAGCAACGATTATGCGGGTTTCCCGACGTGCCCGGCGGGGGCACCTCTGGGCGTCGGCAATTGCCTGAACGTCACGGGTAACGATTTGCCCCATGCGCCCAATTTCTCGTTGACCACGATCTACGAGCATGATTTCCACCTGGGTAACGGTGGCCGTCTGACACCACGTTTGAGTGCCCAGTACCAGAGCGCACAGTGGCTTAGCTGGTTCAATCTGGGTGCGCCTGACGAGCAGAAGGCCTATGTGCGCGGCGACGTGTCGCTGCGTTACAGCGAGCCGGGCGATCGCTGGTACGTCAACCTGTATGTGCAGAACGTAAGCGATGATCGCATCAGGACCAGTGCAGGAAGCAGCGAGGTCAACGGAAGCCTGCTGTACTACTCGCAGTACCTGCCGCCGCGTACCTACGGTGTCCAGTTTGGCTTCTGGTTCTGATGATCGAGTCCTGATGATCGAGTCCGCGCGGCTTGTGATGCACCCCTATTGCCGTTCTCTGCAGGCATCCCCGACAAGGACGCCTTCAACCCTCCCCTGAATGGCACTTTGGCCGGACCCTCCGGGGTCCGGCCTTTCTTTCGAGGGCGCGATGAGCGCATGTTGTTGCGGTGAAAACAGACCGTGCTTTTACCGAGTGCCAAACCAGCGGTGACGTCTGCGCCCCTGCGTAAGGAATGAAAAATGTCGCGATTGAAAAAAGTGCTTGTGGTAGGTGGCGGGACGGCCGGCTGGCTGGCAGCGTGCTATCTGGCGAAGGCCATGAATTCGGTTCATCCGGACAGTGTCCAGGTGCATCTGGTCGAGTCGGACAATATCGGCCTGCTCGGAGTGGGCGAGGCCACGTTCCCTTCGATCCGCGGCACGTTGGCGGCGATCGGATTGGACGAGCGGCGTTTTCTGGTGGGGGCCACGGCAACCTACACGCAGGGTATCCACTATCGCCATTGGGTCAGGCCGCCAGGCACGCCTGGCAGCGACCATTTTTTCCACCCATTCAGCCAGCCGAGCCAGCGGCCCGGTGGCCCCGAATTATTGCCTTATTGGCTATTGGGCGCGGCCCCTGACGGCATGCCGTTCGCCGATGCGGTGACCATGCAAAGCACCTTGGTCGATCATGGACGCGCACCGAAGCGACCGACGGATGCTGACTACCAGGGACCGATGAATCACGCGTTCCATTTCGACGCAGCCTGTTTCGCAAAAGTACTGGCAGAGCACGGTCAGCAAACGCTGGGTGTGAAGCGGCATGTCGCAACAGTCGAGCGCGCCGTGCTGGACGAGCAGGGCGCCATCGCATCTGTAGTGACCAAAGAACTTGGGGAGTTGACCGCAGACCTCTACGTGGATTGCACCGGTCTGCGCAGCGCCTTGATCGGCGGCATCATGCAATCGCCGTTTCACAGCCGTCGGGATGTCCTGTTCGCCGACCGCGCCGTAGCGATGCAGGTACCTTATGCGAAGCCGGATGCGCCGATCCCGCCCTACACCATTTCCACTGCGCAGGAGGCCGGCTGGATCTGGGACATCGGTTTGCAGAAGCGCCGCGGTGTCGGCTACGTGTATTCCTCGCGGCACACCGATGCCGAACGTGCGGAGGAAGTCTTTCGCCGTTACCTGGGGCCGGCCGGCGAAGGGCTGACTCCCATGCACATCAAATTCGAAACCGGTTACCGGCCCGAGCACTGGCGCAAGAACTGCGTTGCGGTCGGCCTTGCCGGTGGCTTCGTGGAGCCGCTGGAATCGACCGGCATCGCGTTGATCGAACTGGCTACCTATCTGCTTACGCATCTGTTGCCAGGCGACACCGACAACATGGAAAGTGCCGCGCGTCATTTCAACGAGATGATGGTTGCACGCTACGACCGCATCATCGACTTCATCAAGATGCACTACTGCCTGAGCCAGCGGCGTGACACACAGTTCTGGATCGACAACTCAGACCTCGCCAGCATCCCGCAAACACTGCAGGAAAAGCTCGCGAAGTGGAAGCAGCGCCCGCCGCATCGACTGGATTTCGTCGGCGACCTGGAAATGTTCACGACCGCCAGCTGGCAGTACGTGCTGTACGGCATGGAGTTCCAGACCGACCTCGAGCCCATGCGCAGCGCCTATCCGCACATGGAAGCGGCACGTCGGGAATTCGCGATGATCCGGCAGGCCGCCGCTCGCGCTCTCGACGATCTGCCGGATCATCGCGCGCTGGTCGAACAGCTGTGCCGCGAACATGTGCAGGGCATGCGGCCAGATGCGGAGATGGCTGCAAGCGCCGGCGGTTGAACTGAAGATTGTTCCTGCCGTGTTCCCCCACGTCGACCAGACTGGTGTTCGTCATCGCCAGCAGTGCAGGTAGCTCGTCACCCTGACGAGCACCTCCGCCCGGTGCCGCATCGAGCGCTCCTTTTCTTGCCGCCCGCGGACGGGCGCAAAGATGGCCTCGTACGAGGCCAGCGGAGGCGCTGATGTGGAAGCGGGTGGTCGGCCACGGGCGGAAACGATTCAATTACGCGATCTGACGTGAACCATGAAGAAGCATGCAGTGCTAAGTCAGCCCAGCAGTGACTTTTGTGTCCACTTTCCAAGGAACCGGCGTAAGTGCTTCCTTCAAAATTGCAACGAAACGGTCGATCCGAACTGCGCGCCCAGCTCGAGGGCCGAGAAGCGCAACCACATCGGCGTCAGCCAACAGCCAACCAGGCAGAAGTTCAACCAGCCTGCCGGCCCTCAAATCGTCTGCAACGTCCCATTCGGAGCGCTGGACGATGCACAGTCCAGCCAACGCCCAGCGCTTGATGATCTCGCCATCATTACTGGCAAGCGAAGGGCGCACGCGGACGGTCGTAGCTGTTTTACTACCTTCATTGAAGCTCCATCGACATACTTCTGCCTGATCCTCACGAACGACACCGCAGACATGACGGCGCAGGTCCTCAGGGTGCATCGGTATGCCTTGATTCTCCAGATAGGACGGAGCCGCGCAGAGGATGCGACGGTTCGGCGCAAGGCGCCGCAAAGTCAACGAAGAATCCACGAGCGCCCCGACATGGATAAGGACGTCCCAGTTGTCAGTGCGAACACTGCCCATCGGGTGATCGAATAGCGTCAGGGTGAGATCAACTTGGGGATATTTCCGACGCATCGTTGCCATCGCCGCGGTGACATAGGCTCGACCAAAGCCGAAAGATGCAGCGACTCGCAGCGGGCCAATGACGGCGCCTTGCCGCTCGGCAAGGGTGACGGCAATGCCTTCGATTTCATGAAGCACTTCAGCTCCACGCCCTGACAAGACCTCACCCTCAGCCGTCAGATGCAAGCGATTGCTGGAGCGATCGACCAGTCGCACGCCCAGCCGCTTCTCCAATTGCTGCAGCCGTTGCGAAACAGCCGGAGGCGATACATCAAGCGTCCGCGCAGCCGCAGCAAGAGACGTTGAGGTCGCGATGACGGCGAAGAATTGCAGATCCTGAGAATTCAACATGAAGTTCAAGCTTACTGATATCTGTATCTCGTGTGCATGTGAAGATTAGCTCAAAGCCATTAGAGTGCGCTTCAGGCCTTAGCCATCGACCTGTATCTGATGAACGCCGTGAACTACGGCATGGCGGAGATCAGGATTTTCGGCAGTTCGGGTTTGCTTGCAGATCCCTATGTTGCGCTTCGGCTGTTGGAGTTGGCATGCGGTCAGTGTTCAGAGTTACTTGCATGATGAAGATCCGCGGTTTGGCGTTCGCTGTCGCCGTCATCCTGGCCATCCCAGCCTTCGGCCGCCCATTCACTCCTCAGGATTTGGTTGAGCTGTCGCGCATCGCAAACATAGCCGTGTCCCCCGACGGCCGCTGGCTGGTGTGGGATCAGAGCGAAACAGATCTGGCAGCGAACAAGGGACGCCACGATCTGTGGCGGCTCGACCTGCAGGTCAACAACGCTGTCCCCGAGAAGTTTGCCTCAATGGCCGATGTGGAGGAGAGCGACCCGGCGTTTGGGCCGAAGGGAGAGCTCTACTTCCTGTCTCATAACAAAGACGGCAAGACAGCCATCTGGCGCGTCGCCATGACCGGCGAGGCACCCGTGCGGGTCACCGGCGACTACGACCTGTCCGGCTTCAAGTTCTCGCCCAAAGGCGATGCGGTCGTCGTTTGGGCGGACCGGCCCGTCGGTGCCCGTTCGCTCGACAATATCAAGCCGCCTGCGCCCGACAGTCAAGGAAACGCACGCATCTACGACCACCTGTTCGCGCGTCATTGGGCTACCTGGGAGGATGGGCAGCGCTCGCAGCTTTTCATCCTTCCGTTGGCAAACGGCCGCGCAATGGATGGCGGGCATACGATTGAGGCTGGCCTCGTCGGTGATGTCCCGTCCAAGCCGAGGGGCTCTGGTGACGATATTGCCTGGAGCAGCGACAGCCGCACTGTGTATTTCTCGCTGCGCCAAGCGGGGCGGATCGAGCCGCTTTCAATAAACTTCGACATTTTCGCCGCGGCCGCCGATGGATCGACGCCGCCTGCCAACCTGACCGCGGAAAACCAGGCGATTGATGCACTGCCAACGGTCTCCCCTGACGGTCGCTACCTTGCATCGGTGGCGACAAAGCGTCCGGGCTACGATTCCGATAGGAACGTACTCATGGTGCGCGAACTCGCCACCGGAAAGGTGCGCGCACTGACGGAACACTGGGACCGATCGGTCGACTCGATCCACTGGGCACCCCATTCAGCTGCGCTCTACGTGACCGCCGCCGACAGGCTCGACCATCCATTGTTTCGTGTCGATCTTGCTGACGGCGAAGTTCATCGTCTCACCGCTGCCGGCCATGTGGGCGACGTGGCAATGCTTCCCGAAGGCGGTGTCGTCTATTCGCTCGACAGCCTGACGGCGCCTGCGGATTTGTGGCGCCGGGACGAAGACGGCCGCACGACGCGCCTGACTTCGGTCAATTCGGCGCGTCTCGCTGAAGTCGATTGGCCGACGATGCAGCGCTTCTCATTCAAGGGCGCCAATGGCGATCCTGTATGGGGGTTCGTGCTCCGTCCGGCGAGCCTCGCCCCAGGAGGGAAGGCACCCGTGGCGTTGCTTGTCCACGGCGGACCACAGAACAGCTTCAGCGATAGCTGGTCGTCGTATCTATGGAATGCCTCCGCTTGGGCTGGGCATGGATTTGCCGTCGTTTCCATCGATTTCCACGGTAGTACCGGATACGGACAGGCCTTCACGGATTCAGTCAATCTCGATTGGGGTGGAAAACCCCTTGTCGATCTCGAACTGGGCCTCAAGGCCGCTACAGAGCGCTTCGGTTTTCTGGACGACGCCAGAATTTGCGCCGCTGGCGGATCTTATGGCGGATACATGATGAACTGGATCGAGGGCAACTGGTCCCTCCGCTTCAAATGCCTGGTCCAGGCGGAAGGGGTTTTCGACGCGCGCGCCATGACTTACGAAACCGACGAGCTCAGGACTGACGAGTGGGACTATGGTGATCGTCCGTACTACGAGGCCCCAGAAGCATACGAAAAGTGGAATCCGGTGAACTACGTCGCAAAGTGGGCAACACCGATGCTCGTCATCACTGGCGAAAAAGATTTCCGCAGCCCCGACACGCAGGCCATCGCCGCGTTCACTGCGCTCCAGCTCCGTGATGTGCCATCTCGCCTGATCGTCTTCCCGGATGAGGGGCATCGGGTGCTGAAACCGAAGAACAGCCTCGAGTGGTATGCCGAGGTATTCCGCTGGATGGACAGATGGGCAGGCAGCAAGCCTTGACCTTAGGTTTAGCGCAGGCTATCGAACCTCGCTCATTCCTTAATTACGTATTCTTGGTACTAATGGATACCCAAGGCATCGACGAAAGGACTGTGCGTATGGCTAGCGAAGGATTCAGCACAGTCCAGTAATTTTCGACGGCTCTATTGCGACCGCACCGATCCGACTTTCCCCATGCGCGTGTCGTTATATGCCGACGACTTCGGTCTACTCGGCTGGTTGCTGCTGGGCCGCGTCCGGATGGCAGCTTCTTCAGCAAGGAAGAACGCGAGACGTTGCTTGCTGTTGCAGAGCCGATTGCGCGCGCTGGCGATCGCGTTCCAGCGAGAAAAAGCCGATGGCGAATGGAATAGGGAGGGTGGTGCATTGCGCGGCATGATCGATTGTCGGGGAAGAGGGCTACAGCAATACACGCCACTGGTGTGATTCCGCTGAACGCGCTGACGGAAAAAGGCATTTCGAAGGGAGATCCGCCAAGCGCGGCAAGGCGAAAGTCGCATGCGTTCGCCGGATTGCCACGGTCACTCGGTGACCATATCCGTGCGGCTCCGCTTGAAAGTCAGCCAAAGCGCGGACAGTAGAAAATACAGGCCGCCGAACGCGGCATACGGCGCGAGCTGCGCAATAGTAGGGGCCGCCCCGAATGACTTTGCGGCGAAGATTACGCCCGCCAAGGCCGACTGCGCGCCGCTGATCATCATGAAAGCCTGACCGCCAAGCTTGCGGCGCCGTATACCCACTGCCAGTTGGAACAGGCCTGCAAGGAACGCCCATATGCCGAATACCAGCACGCCCCCTGCGTTACCACGCAAAACAAAGGCAACCGCCATACACGCGGCGGTGACGATGCTGGTGAGCGCGTTGAACTTCTGCCCCGGGTTGGCTTGGAGCCCGCCACTTCGCCGTGCATCGATCACGTTGGCGGCGGCGTCCCAGGCGGGATAAAGCACGAGCAGTACGCCCACCACAGGAGCCGGTGCGGCGGCCCAAAGGAAAGCAAGTGCAACCCACACGAAGGCGGCGCCGGCGCGGAGGAAATAAAAGTTTCGAAGCAAGTTCATGTGGGAGTCTCGGGGAGAGGAGATATCACCCTACTAGTAGGTAGATTAATCTGTCAATAGCCGGCATAAGATTGACTGGTACATCTACAACCTACCTAGTGGTAGAATGGTCTAATGATGACGACCCAACAGAAGCTCATTGATTCGGCCCGCCACCTTATCCAGACCCGCGGATACAACGGCTTTAGCTACGCCGATGTCGCCGAAGAGGTTCAGGTGCGCAAGGCAAGCATCCACCACCACTTTCCGGCTAAGTCCGACTTGGCGAAGGCGGTGGTGGAACAGTCCCGTGCGGTCATCGAGGAGCAGACACGCACGCTCGATGGCGGTGTCTTTGATCCCGACGAGCAGCTCCGCATGTACACCGGATATTGGGAAAAGTGCATTGCCGATGCCTCCGCGCCATTCTGTGTGGCGGGCATGCTCGCCAGCGAATTGCCAACGCTGCCCATGGACCTGGCTCTAGAAGTGCGTGCGCACTTTCGCGACTTGTCCAATTGGTTGGAGGTCGTGATGACAAGAGGCGCACAGCTGGGGCGCTTTCAATTGCAGGGATCAGCGCGCCAGGAGGCGGAGGCATTCATGGCCATGGTGTATGGGGCCATGTTGGCGGCGCGTGCCTATGGCGACCCAAGGGTCTTCAGCGACATCGTGGCGAGTGGACTGAAAAGGCTTGCGCCTGCCCACGCACGCTAGTCTGCGCGAAACGCGCCTCCGACCCGCGACGGATATTTCTTCGACGCTCGATGGCGGTTTGACTTGCCTCATCAACCATCCGTCGAGCGGGTGATTGCCTCCCACTGGTCGATCTCCTCCGCCAGCAAAGACAGCTTCTGACGCACCAAGTCAATCGCATCGCTTCCGAGCAACAGATGCGCTG